>CAZISK010000267.1:0-9094 GCA_964541355.1 uncultured Candidatus Obscuribacterales bacterium | reverse complement strand
GCATCCGACACTCTCAGCCCTATGTGCAAGTCCACCCAGTCGACCATAGTCTTGAGCAAGTTCTGCGATAAGGCCGCCATCATGCTCCTTCATCCACCTCACTTACGGTCTGAGAGCCTGTTGCAAAATCATGAACCGAGAACTTTTCTTTGTACACCTTCAGTCAGAGCCTTCAACTCTCCGCCGAGTTCGCTTAATCGAACAACCGCTTGCTCCAACTCCTTTGCGCCGCGCTGATTGTCGTTGCTGGCTTCCTCTACGCTTTTCATCGCTTCGAGCACTTGCTGCACACCCTGCAACTGCTGTTGACTGGAGGCCTCAATCTGGATGGCTGCCTGAGCAGAGCGGGCAATGCTCTCGGCCAGCGTCACCATCGAATTGCCGGCTTGCTTGGCAAACCCTTCTCCGTCATTAATGACCTTGCTGCCGTGCTCCGTCTTCATCGTCGCCGAGGCGGTGGCTTCCACAATTTCGTTGAGAATGCTGCGCACATTGCTCGTAGCCTTCTTCGATTGTTCCGCTAAACTCTTGATCGCCTGAGCGACAACGGCAAATCCTTTTCCTTGCTCGCCAGCTCTGGCAGCCTCAATGGCAGCGTTAACAGCCAGGAGGTTCGATTGCTGCGCGATATCATCTACGGTGGCAATGATTTCTCCAACCTGTTTCGTCTGATTTCTCAGTGTGAGAATTGTTCGCGTCAACGAGTCCATGTGCTCTTTGATTGCCTGCATACCTACAACCACATCGTTGGCGGCTTTCTGCCCCAGCTCGCTGGTACGCAACACATTTTTCGCATCGTTGGAGACGTTCTGTGCCTTCTTGCTCGAGACTTCGACAGTTTGCCTAACCTCCTCAACGATCGTTGTCGTCTCGGTAACCGCTGCAGCCGTCTGCGTAGAGTTAATTGACAGATTTGTAGCGGCCTCGAGAAGAACGCGAGCCAGATCCGATAACTCTACAACCACGTTTTCAATGCGCTGATACTCTTCCGTCAATTCAACATGCGACCGCTCCTGCGCAGCTGTCTGCGCGCGCGCGACCTTCGTTCCGTTCGAACTCCTAGTATTCTTCATCGCCATAGGCTCTTCCCCCAGTCCGCTCACACCATGTCTTACAAACTCATCCCGCCATAAGGTGAGGTCCTTAGCCATAACCCCAATCTCACGCGCGACCTTACTCGCCGACTCCCCTGCTAACAATCGCATGATTGCTTGAGCCTTCTGAGCATCAGATAGTTTTTTCTGCTTGCCCTGCGCCTTGTTGACCATCGGAGCCTCCATTCCTAATCCCACACGAGCTTTCGTCCTCACTTCTCCCCCGAAGATCCGGACATCTATGGGAATGATACCCAGTAAGAAGAGCTAATCTTACTTAGTAATAGAAATAGATAAATTGAGACATTGAAGAGCCCTGAGATAAATCGCCCACCCTTCCATTTGCAAGCTTGCCAGGACTTGTCATTGAAAACCGATCTATGATGGAGTTAAACCGTTACGGAGTCGGCGTGTTCAAGTCATCTATCGTTCTAATCCTTGCCTTTACAGTGTTTGGATTTTTGTTCTGTAACATACTGACGGGACTGGCGACAACTCCAGCGAAAGACAACGCTCCTAACTACTTGGACGCGGCCTTTTGGTTGGGCATTCCATATGCTGTGGTCGGATGTGTAGGAAAACGCGATTCTTTTCAAACTCATTTTATACACCTGTCTAAGGTTGAGTTGCTGCCTATCATGTGAAACTTAGTTTCACATTCACGTTTGGTGCGAATCAGTCTATGATGGAGATGATGAACAATGAGGACTCAAAGTGATCAGAGCGTACATCGTGGTTATCGCACTTTGTCTTGTACTCGGTTTTCTGTTCACGAACCAGAGTTTATCAAACAATGCGAACCACTGTGAAAGGTCTTTGTGCAGTCTCGCAGTATCGATCGGTGTGACATACGCCTTTGCAGGAACACTTGTTGGCTGGCATTTCGTACGAGACATTAGTGCATCCAAAGGCTGGCTCGGCGCCTTTCTCATCGCGACACCGGTACACATCGTTTCCACTTTCGTAGTGTGCTATGTCTGCCCGAGCATTATTTTCATACTCTTCAACATCAACAACACCGGGATCGGAATATTAGTTACAAGTTTCTTTGGGCTTTTATCGTTTGTATTTGGGATACCGCAAGTATTGATCGATTTTTTCCTGCTCCGATGGCTGTTCAGACTTCCGCTACGAAAGCAAGACTTGAGAGACATTTTCTTATGGAAATCCGCGTCAATGCTCATATGCTCCTTGATTCTGTTTTGTTCCTGTTTGGTGGGGTAAATCCTAGACCTGTCACTGGCACAGGACTCTGATTCGAGCAGGTTCCCTTCACCCACGCATTATTGTATGCTGGATTTAAACGCCGAGAGGCACTTGTGGGAAAAGCCTATATCTTAGTCATTCTGGTCTGTACGGCGCTCGGATTCCTGTACTGTGGTCTTGTGTCCCAGCCTCATACAGACGTTCACTACAACCTCAACGCGATCGCGCTTGGAGCCGCCTGGATTGGTGGCATTTACGCTTTCGCGGGAGTTCTGGTTGGATCGGATTTTGTGCGACGCTTAGACCAGACCAAGAGTAAGACTGCCGGCTTCTTTATTGCGACACCGGTGCACATGGTATCCACATTAGTGGCAGCCTACGTCGTTCCGACCGCCATTTATCTGGTCAGCCATAGCACCCAAGCCTGGCTAACCAGCGCTTTCCTCTCACTTTTCTTGGGGCTTCCTCAAGCGCTTGTGGATTTTGTCATTTTCCGCTGGCTATTCGGACTCCCACTTAAACCTCGACAGATTGGCACGATCATGTTGTGGAAAATGACTACTGTGTTCGTTTTCATGATGCTCCTAGTCACGTTGCCGACTTTTTTCGCTTTGACTGCTTATCTTCATTAGAGATTTTGTTGGGTTCCAATAAGATAATTTCGCCCTCTATCATTCCTTTTTCCAACCATTGGTCCTCCACGACTAAGACTCGAGGATAGACCTGATCTCCGCAAAAACTATCTCTCGGTTTTTCACCGTCAAAATTTTAAACGCAGTTGGAGACAACGACTGTGCGAACAGCTGTTCTTCCTGGAAGGTCTGCACCGTCTCGATTTTATCGACGGCAACGCCGACCTTGACGCCACCATCGGCGATGATAATTATCTGATCGCTGGACAGAAGTTCTCGGCTGTCGACGCCGATATGGTGCCTCAAGTCATGGACAGGAACAATGTCTCCTCTGAGATTAATGAGCCCAATGACTCCTTTGGGCTTATCGATAAAGCCGGTGGTTTCCACCGCGTTGATCACTTCCAGAATCGTAGATACCTCTACGGCAAGCGGTTTTCCATCCAACTGAGTCATCAATAATTCGTAACCGGACATCTTTCAATCCTCACCAACTATCCCATCACCGCTTCGATCCATTGATTCATTTCGTCGAATTGGCTCGCTTCGAAGAGCCTGTCGGAGTCGATGACAATCAGTATGCCTTCGAGATCGGCGATCGCCATATGCGGCTGGTTGCCCGGTAGAATGTCTTGCAATCGCACGATTTTCTTGAGCGGTACATGTTTCGTTCCGATAACTTCGTCTACGATGATGCTCAAAGTGGTGCCGCCGCATTCAACCACCACCAACTGATGATTGAGCTGTACAGCACCGCCCGGCAATCCCCATCTTCTTCTGATGTCGACCAGCGGAACCCGGAGTCCCCGCACGTTGATCACACCCAAAACATCTGCTGGCGGCTTGACTGGGAACTCACCAACATCTACTGCATCGAATACCTGAACCACCGCATCCAGAAGAAATGCGCTCCGTACAGGACCGAGACGGAAAGTCAGAATTGGTACTGATTCATCCACGACAGCCCCAGTCCATTGCCTTCAACCGTGTTCTTTTTACGTTGAACCTTGTTCTCATGCGGTATCAGAATTCGCTAATTAATTATCGACTAGGAGTGCTTACATTCAACTAGGTAGATCGCTTTCGAGTCGATTAATATTAAGGTACTTTATCAGATTACTAAAGACCTAGACGGCGTGACAACTCAGACTGATATCGCCTGTGTGAGTCAAAGTCGTGTAGACGCCTTCTAAACTCGCCGTATTGCGGATAAGTAGCCTCTACAATCCTGAGCGGCAGTCTCGAGTCTTTGAAAATATTCGGCGTACCCCCCAACTCAACGGTCAATTCGTCTAGATACTTTAGGAATTGAAATCCACGAGCGCAGCGAGGGAAGTCGAGGGCAAAACAAACCCCGGCACCACCAAAGCGCAGCAGCTTTTGCTCCCCCGCGAACATCTTGGACGAAGCGATCGTGATCGGCAAATCGTTGCGATTAAGCCACCATTCAAGCTTTCCGATGTAATGTGGAAACTTCTCAGGAGCCATGACGATCTGATGTTCGATCAATCCATGTCTTCCAAAAGAATGAAAGTAGATATCACGCCAGAATTTATTTGGAAAGAAACAGTGAGAGAGCGGCAATTCCACGGACTCAGACGTCCTCTGTAGATAATCGTAAAAGGAATTCATCAAGCCTGACGTGGCAAGACCATACAGGTTCGGGAGATTAAAGCCGCGATTGTCGGCGGTAAGCGTGAGCAGAGAGGACTTTCGACTAGAGTGTTTGATTGGAAAAACGGTTTGAGAGTCCCCGATCAAATCACGCTCGCCAGACGCGCGTTCAGAAAACTTGCCCCACTCGAGGTGTCCATGACCGAACCGGCTACCGACCTGCTGAAAGTCGTGCCAACTAACGATGAAATCACTATCCGCCGCTCGTTGGGCAATGATGCCCGGCAACTTCAAGATGTCATCGATAGGCTCGGTGACTACCTTCATGGTCGCGGATGGCAATTTACTAACTCGAAGAGTCGCACTTAATATGGTGCCTGTCAGACCTAACCCGCCAAGAGTCAGCTCGAATAAATCCTCCTGGTCAGCGCGCGAAACCTCCAGGATACCGTGATCGGCGTGGTGCAGCACAATGCTTTGCACCCGCCCATGGAAGTTACCGTCTTTGAGCTGATTCTTGCCATGCACGTCCGCCGCGATGCAACCACCTATGGTGATTGTTTGATACCCCGGAACAACCGGCAAGAAATAGCCTCGTTGAACGAGGAAGTCGAGCAAATCTCCGACCGTTACACCCGACTCGACGGTCACGGAAGACTCAGACTGATTGAGCTCGACAATCTTATCGAGCCTGCTCGTGCTGATCGCGATGACGCTCTCGTCGAAGCTGGCGGCACAGAAAGAAAGGCTCGCACCGCGAGGAATAAATTCATGCTCGCGGCCGGCAAAAAGTGCCTCGATCTCGGGACGGGCTAGATCAGCTCGATCGCTCAGACCTACGAGATATCCGGAGCATCTTACACCGCCATCGAAGCTTACGAATTTACGATCGACTATGACGTTGTTCATGATACTAAATAAAATACCATCTCATTCCGGCTGCATGTAGCTCAGCTTCTTGTTGATGATGAAGTTGGGCCGACCAAGAGAGTTCTTATAAGTGCGCCCGGTATAAACCGCGATAAATGAAACTGCCGCGCCAAAATATGATGCAGTCAAGAGAATTAGCGCAGCATCAAGCCACTTCGAATCGAAGCACACTCTCGCTAACGAAAGAATGGCGACGGCAACGAGCCAGAAGGGAAACGTTTGCATCGGCAGGCGCAGGAAAAGGGTCGACGACGAGAGGATTCCTGCCACGGCGAAATAAACCAACTCCCAAAATCGAAAGTGACTCTGCCCGGCTACGCGGCGGTGGCGTTTGTATCTGACGCCATGCCTGACGAACCCCACTCGACCGATTGATGCTCGTATGAAAGGGAACGAGCTGCGGTCCTGTACCATCGCGTCGCGGACCGCCTCCGTAATCAATGAGAATTCCGCCATGTCGAGAATGACGTCCTCGTCTGCGACCACCTTCAGGAGTCTGTAAAATAGCTTGCGCCCCCAGACGAGCAGCGCCGGCTCCTCTCGATCGAAGCGTTCACCATATACGATATCGTAGTCACCCTCCTCGTAGAGTTTGACGAAATCCAAAATCATCTCTGGTGGATCTTCGCAGTCAACATCGATGAACACGAGCAGATCGCCTTTCGCCATTCTGAGCCCGCATTCGAGTGAGGCCTGATAACCGAAGTTGCGAGACAGCGTAATGACATAAACGAACGGATGCTCCTGGCGCAGCTTCTGCAGCTCCTTCAGGGTGCCGTCGGTCGAGGCGTTATTGGTGAACAGCAGATCGACTTCGTACCGAGGCAAGAGCTGCTCCCGCACTTGCTTCATGCGTTGCGAGTAAATCGATATCAGCGCTTCTTCGTTGAAGACAGGGCAAATTACGGTGAGTTTCAGGCGTTTGGTATCGGCATCCATATAGCGAGCGCGAGGCTATCCTCAGCCTTCGTTGACCGGCGTCTTTTCTGTTCCATCCAGCTCTTGGGCGACAGCCTTGCCACGCTGCCTGTGCCGATTTAGTACTTCGGAAAAAAACAGTGCCATAATCATGACGGAGCCGGCAATGCTCAAAAAATACCAGTGCTGATTAACTAAAAAGGCGGCAATGAGGCCAAGAATTCCTGATACGCCGTAAATTAGATACGCCACCTTCTTCTGAGACAGTCCGGCCTGCAGCAAACGATGATGTATGTGACCGGCGTCAGGAGAGAATATACTGCGTCCTGCCGCCATTCTTCGAACCACTGCCCAGGAAGTATCGAGCAACGGGAAGAAGAGAATCAAGACCACCAATAGCACAGTGGGCACTATCACAGTTGCAGCGGCGGCACCCTTGATCACGCCGGTAATCGAGATGGCGCCGAGGATGAATCCGGCAAGATACGCGCCGGAATCTCCTAGAAAGATTCTTGCTGGGTTGAAGTTCCAACGCAGAAATCCGAAGAGCGCTCCTGCCACTACAGCCGCTATCAGAGCCGCATATGGACGATCGATGCTGGACGCCATCGCCACACTCCAGATCGTCATCGCTGAGATAGCCGATACACCGGCAGCCAGACCGTCCATCCCATCAATCAAGTTAACGGCGTTGGCGACGCCGACCAACCACATCACTGTTAGGGGCAGGCTCAGGTAGCCCAGGTCAATCGGCACACCACCGTGAATGGCGATGAATCCAAGATTGATATCCATGTTGAGCGGAATCGGAATGGATCTAATCCGCACCCCGAGAGAGTATGCGGCGCAGGCTGCCAGGATCTGCACCAGGAATTTCATTCTGGCACGCAGCGATTCCAGGTCGTCAAGCAAGCCCAGTACGAATACGAGCGTGCCACCGACGGCGATACCTTGTATGCCTTCAACTCCGCGAGCCTCGCTCGGCAGTTTTCCTGCAATCGCAATAAGAGCGGCGATCGTGAAGAGAATGCTGATGTAAATCGCTACCCCACCCAGGCGAGGAATAGGCACTTTGTGAATGCGACGTTCTTCACCAGGTTTATCAACCAAACCGAGATTTAAGGCCCGGGAGCGAATCTCAGGTGTCAGCCACCAGCTAATCGACATGGCAATAAGGAAGCCGGGGAATTGCATGCTGTCCAGATGACCGTGTGGACAATAGAATGCCGCCCAAGCCAGTCCGAACAGAAATAACAAAAACTGCCAGGTGCGAATCGCCCCTGTTGCTTTAGGACGCGGTCGCTTATTTGAAGTCAGCTCGGGAGCGCTGTCGGCGACAACTTCTTTCGGCTCGCCGGACGGGTCGCCTTGCCCCTGCTCACCTATCATCGTCACTGCCCTATCGCGCTCAGTCAACTATCTAACCCCAACGGCTCTCTCTTTGTACAGCGGAAATCGTCCGCACAGCTCAGACACTTTCTCCCTCGTCGACACTTTCAGGGTGTCATCCGTGGGCGACTTCAACATATCGGCCATGAGCTTACCGATGACCTGCATTTCGCTTACGCCGAAACCTCTGGTCGTCGCCGCCGGTGTACCGACGCGGATCCCACTAGTGACCATCGGCTTTTCCGGGTCATTGGGAACGGCATTCTTGTTGACCGTAATGCCGACCTCTTCGAGCAGGGACGAAGCTTTTTTGCCAGTCATCTTGATCGGTCTCAAGTCGACGGTCATCAGATGATTGTCTGTGCCGCCCGAGACAATCGCCAGGCCGTTGTCCACCAGGGTGGTAGCAAGCGCCTGCGCATTGGCGACGATTCTCTCTTGATACTGTTTGAACTCAGGTCTTAGCGCTTCACCAAACGCGGCGGCTTTGGCGGCGATCACGTGCATGAGCGGTCCGCCCTGAATGCCGGGGAAGACAGCCTTGTCGATCTCTTTGGCGAACTCTTCTTGACACATCACTACGCCGCCCCGAGGCCCACGCAATGTCTTGTGCGTAGTCGTCGTGACGAAGTGAGCATGGGGAAACGGATTGGGATGAATGTTCGCCACTACCAAACCGGCAATATGGGCGATATCAGCCATTAGATAAGCGCCTACCTTATCCGCGACATGACGCAAGCGCTCGAAATCGATAACCCGCGAATAATTCGACGCGCCGCAGACGATAAGCTTGGGGCGAACCGCTTCAGCCTTCTTCAAAACTTCGTCATAGTCAATCCGCCCGGTCTCTGGATCGATACCGTAAAACTGGGCATCGAACCACTTTCCGGACATGTTGACGGGAGAGCCGTGGGTGAGGTGACCGCCCTGGTCGAGGGCCATACCCATAGTGGTATCACCCGGCTTCAACATGGCGAACAGTACCGACATATTCGCCTGAGCACCGCTATGCGGCTGGACGTTGGCATGCGGGGCGTTGAAAAGACGCTTGACTCGATCGATGGCAATCTCTTCAACATCATCGACGAATTCGCATCCGCCGTAATATCGCTTGTGAGGCAACCCTTCGGCATACTTATTGGTGAGCACGGAACCCTGCGCTTCCAGCACCGCCTCGCTAACGAAATTCTCGCTGGCAATCAGCTCGATGCAGTTCTGTTGTCTCGCCAATTCGCTAGAGATGGCCCGATAAAGCTCTGGATCACTATCTTTGAGAACGCCCACGGAAAACCTCCAGCTGTGTTTGTGACC
>CAZISK010000266.1:0-9109 GCA_964541355.1 uncultured Candidatus Obscuribacterales bacterium | reverse complement strand
AGACCGGTCTGTCGAATGAAGCCGGGAAAACGTCCGCGAAGAAAGACAAGCATTAGCAGGACAGAAGTCGCAACAAGGATCAGCTCCGATACGCAATTGCTATAAGACCCCAACGACTGAAAAAACTCCGGCGAACAACGTCTGATAACTTCATTGATCAAATTAAGCGCCGCAATCAAAAGGGCAAAGTATCCTGTCGCACAAAACACTGACCAGCTGCCTGATTTGAAGTTAATTTTCCTGACGTCGGAATTCGTCAAATCGGTATTGAGCCTCTTACCATGTTTCGGGGCAAAACAATTTCAGGATAGCGCAGTCCGGCAAGAATACGGGAAAAATCCTCTGCCAAGTAAAGTCCGGAGTGACCGCACTATCATACGGTAACAACAACTTATGGAGAACCGGAAGATCTTTCGATCGAAGTATGAGCTACCTAATTCACCTTATTTGCGACTATGGACCGGGAGATATGGCGTGGGCCGAGGTTGTATCTGCATTCATGCAGTGTTTGCCGCCGACGACGCATCTTCATCAAACCTCGGTGAAGCCGTTTGATACCATCGCCACTGGATTCATACTGGCACAACTGTCGTTGACGGAAGACAACCTGCGTCCGCGGAGCCTATTGGTCTTTGCCAATACAGCGCCGAGAAAGGACAATCTCGCAGCCCGAGTCAACAATGAAGGTGAGGGTCTCTTGTTTTGCACATTGAAAAACGGTGTGCAGGTGGTGGTAGTCAATTCTGGATTCTCCCTGTCTTTCGTTAAACATTCAATCCAGGAGATGTGGAGCACACACGTAGAGGATGCCGGCAGCCAATTCCGATCGCGAGATTTTTTTCCAGGTGTAGTCGGAAGAGTGGTGCTTGGCGATTACTCATTCATCAATCACCAGCTCGACCCAATCTCCACCATCCCCGACCCGCCTTCCAATGTCATCGGCTACATCGATTCGTTCGGCAACATAAAAACCACATTCAGGCAACAAGACGCGCTCATCTCGGATCTGAAGGCGGGCGACAGGGTGAAAATCCGCATCGGCGGCTTTATTCGAACAGCCACAGTAGCAACAGGCAGCTTCAACATTCTGGAAGGAGATCTCGCTTTCGCTCCCGGCAGCAGCGGGCAACAGGATCGATTCTGGGAGATCTTTCAGCGCGGCGGCTCTGCTGCAGGTGAGTTCGGCCATCCAACCACAGGCAGCTCGATTCACATCAAACAGATTTGAACCTGTCTAAGGGGTCGTAATCTTTTCGCCTTCGAAAATGATCTTGTCGCCGTCGAATCTCTCTATGACAGCAAGCGATTCGATCTGGACGCCGGTTGTGCCGATCGCATCTCTTCCACCCTGAAAAGACTTTTCGATTACAGCACCGATTCCGACTAACTCCGCGCCGCTTTCCTCGACGAGCTTAACGAGCGCCTGTAGCGTCTTGGCGGTGGCCAGGAAGTCGTCGATAATCAGAACTTTGTCGTCCGGTCCGAGATATTCGGTCGAGACAATCAACTCGACTTCACCGCCCTTGGTGGGTGAAGGCGCTACCTGACGATAAGGTTCACCACCGCCCATGGTGATCGGCTTCTTCTTGCGAGCAAAAACGAGCGGCAGTTCAAGCGCGATTGCAGCGACCAGAGCAGGAGCGATACCGCTCGTTTCGGCAGTCAGTATCCTTGTCGCTTTCACGTCTTTAAACCGTTTAGCGAATTCGTCACCAATCTGCTTCATCAGAATTGGATCGATCTGATGATTCATGAAATTGTCGACTTTCAAAACACCCTTACCGAGATGCTTTCCATCTTTGCGAATGCGATCCTTGAGTATTTGCATCCAAGCTCCTCCAACTCCAATTTGTTCGTAATGTCATGCTCGAATCTTGACACCGGCAACAGAGAAAGGAAGCGGTCGTTGCCTCTATACAAGGTTACAAGCTAGGTAGCGAAATCGATACGACTTATCTAGTTTTGTTGCATCATCTGGTCTGGTTTTGTTTCGATATTTTTTGGTCGTCGGATCAAGTATCGCAAAGCGCATAACTTTCCCATCATGATCGCCGAGTTTGCGAAGTCGCGCCTTTGGCCGTTCCGGTTGTCTTCTTTCGCACTTTCGCTTTTCGAGATCCGGCAGATGCTGCGCCTTCATCTCCAGTCTTCACACGAGAAGTCCTCTTACTCTCTTGAAGGTTTTGTCCGTTCTTCGCTTGCGCTTTGATTTTCTTCGTCTTGCTCAACAAGAGTTGCTCAGGAATAGGAAGACTTGGCCGGATCGAAAAATCGGGAAGGGTGACAGGCTTTGTGCGAAGCTCTTCCAAAACCAATTCCAGAGCTTTGTCCAGCTGCGGATCTCTAGCTTCGCTAAAGTCATGAGGAGCGATGTCGATATCATAATCAGGGTCGGTACCATAATTCTCAACACCCCATCCAACATCTTGAAACCAGAAGCTAAACTCAGGTTGCGTTGTGATGGTGCCGTCCACGAGCCGATGCCGAGGCCAAATACCGATGACACCACCCCAGGTGCGCTTGCCGACCAGGGGACCGAGCTCATATAGCTTGAAACAATGGCTGAATATATCGCCATCGGAACCGGCGAACTGATTGGTGACGGCGACCAGTGGACCGCGTACCGATTCGGGTGGATAAGGTTGAGGCGGACCCCAACGACTAATGTCGTAGCCGACCCGCTTACGCAGAAGTTTTTCCAGCAATAACGGCGAAACGTGCCCACCCCGGTTGTATCGAACATCTACGATCACACCATCACATTTGATCTCAGAAAGATAGCTGCGATGAAACTCGGCAAATCCCCAAGGTCCCATGTCCGGAATATGAATGTATCCGACCTTGCCGCGCGATCTCTCGCGAACGTACTCCCGGCGACCTTTCACCCAATCGCGATAGCGCAGGGCCCGTTCGGAGGATAGCGTCTCGACGACAACATCCCTCTGCTGTTTACCAGAGAGAACTTTGAGCCTTACCTCTCTTCCTGATTGATTGAGCAGCAGCTGGGAGACAGACGTTCGTCTGTCGACGCTTGCGCCGTTGACCTTCAGTATCAAATCGCCGACCTTCAAGTTCAGACCAGGACGCGCTATTGGAGCGACAGCGTGGCGATTCCAACTGTCTCCTTCGAGGATCTTTTCAATGCGATAACCGAGATTGCGTTTATCAAAAACAAAATCACAGCCTAAAAATCCGAGATGGTATGAAGGAGCGCGGCGATGATCTCCGCCTAACTCGTAGGCGTGGGAAGTGCCGAGTTCACCCTGCATCTCCCAGATCAAATCGGAGACTTCGGATCTGGTTCGCACCCGAGGAAGCAGTTTTTCATATCGATCTCGAACCAGCTCCCAGTCGATATCAGACATTTTTTCATCCCAGAACTGCTCTTTCTGCAATCGCCAGGTCTCTTCGTACATCTGCTTCCACTCAGCTTGAGGAGAAACAAGAACCTGGGCTCGAGAAAGTTCGAGAAAGCCGGACTTCCTTCCATGCCCTGTTGCAGTTGTCGGCTCTCTGCCGTCAGCAGCTAGCTTTTCGAGGGCATCGACAGCTCGCAGGCGGCGATGAGACCTGTAGATCAGAGTTTGATTGTCGAATGCCAATTTGATCTGCCCGACCTCTTTATGAATCGTGGCGGACCTGGCTTCCTCGAAATCATATGCTACAAGCGTGCCGGTGGGATGATCTTCGGCGTACCAGGAGAAATTCGGCTTGATACCTTCTACTGGATAGACGGTGAACAGAGCTCGATTCTCAGCACCGACAATCTGATCGTAGCGCCCTTCGGCGACCGGAAAGCCGATGATTCGATGAGCGATTCCGTCGAAGTCGATCTCGACCTTGATGCCCGACTTGTCGATCGTGGCAGAAGGCACGGCTCCATCCACGGCGACCGACTTGAGGACCTCCTTGTAAGCCTTCGTGAGCGCCTCTTTATAGATCTTCTTGAGCGCCTGTTTTCCGCCCGTCTTCAATTCCCGAGCATCGGCGGACGCAGAGCCGTTCTTGCCGGCGGCATCCGATGAAAACTCGCCTGCCTTCTTCCTTTTTGTCACGATAGGCTTCGGCTCGAGGACGAATGGAGAAGGTATGTCTTTGCGAAGAGTCACCAGATACGGTTTCATGGACTTGGGAAATCCATAGTCGAACCGCACGCTGTCAAAAACCGGGTAGAACTCGCGCACACCGAGGAAGTACAGATACTTGCCTTCCGGATCGAAGGCCGGCGATGTGTCGCAACGAATCTCATCGGTCACACTATGCACGGAGTTTTTCTCAACGTCGGCTATCTTGATGTGAAAGGACTGAGGATGAGCAGAGAAGCTGTAGGCCAGCCATCTGCCGTCAGGCGACCAGTTGAACTCGGAGATCCGATCGGCCGGACTGCGATCGATGACCCGCATTTTCTTCGTCTTAATATCAAGTACGAGAAGCTCGTGACGATGGTTGGAAATAGCAATTTTCTCTCCAGTCGGAGCGACCTTCAGACTCAGAGTTCGACCGAACTCTTGAGAGCTTATCGACTGCGCATTTTTGCTCTGGTCGGCCTGATGGATCTCGACTTTCTCGAATCCGTCTTGATCGCTGACCACGACGAAGCTCTTGCCGTCCGGAAGCCACTCCGCCAACCTGTATCGGATACCGCTTCCACGACCGTGTTGAGTAGGAGGTCCTTCCCAGTTACCCATCGTGACAGGTTGTCCACGCGCGATCAAGGCAACGGAGTGTCCATCTGGATGTGGCGAGAAGTGTTCTAGATACTCCCTGCCATCGGAAAATTTTCGTTGCACCTGGTGGGTCGACGCCGGCGTCTTTACATCGATGCGGGTGTCGGAGCCGGTCCGCGGATCTAACAGATAGATCTCTGCTCCCAGTGTATACACTATTCGTCTGCCGTCCGTCGAAGGAAATCTGACATAGTACTGCTTATGGTGCGTATGTTGGCGAAGATCTTTGCCATCGAAGCGGCAGGAATAGATGTTTCCCATACCATCGTGGTCTGAGAGAAAATAGACGCGTTCGCCGATTACCATTGGGCACACCAGGTTGCCTTTCAGTTGGATCAGCCGGCGGAACTCGCCTTTTCCTACCGGATCGATCCACAGATCACCTGCTGTGCCGCCTCTGTATCGCTTCCAGCGGGCGGGATCAATGGCGTTGCGTCCGATTACTACAGTCTTGCCGTTGGCACCAAACATGAACGATTGAACATGACCCCACCTGTAACGTTCCGGTTCGCCACCATCAGGAGCGACTCTGTAGCCGTCGGCTTCACGAAAGAACGCCGAGCGTGCGTCGGAAGCAAAATGAATAAACTTCCCATCGAGCGACCAACCGACCACGTTCAAAATGTCCGAACCCAAATATGTCACTCGACGTGGCGCCCCACCTGAAGCTGACATGACGAATACTTCCTGGTGCCCCTCTTCGCGAGCGACCAGCGCTACCTGCGTACCATCAGGTGAGAAGCGCGGCATCGAAAGCTCGCTGCGACCGACCGACAATCTCCTTGCCGTGCCGCCTTTCGTGCTGACTTCCCAGAGGTCGTCTTCGCAAACAAAAATTATTCGATCTTCGTGGATCGTTGCATACCTGTAGTAGCCATAATCGTGCCGATCGCTCTTCATGCCGTGTCCTCGCAAGGTTGATCCGAAAAGAAGGGGCGGATTTTCATCCGCCCCGCTTGATTTATTATTACGATTTTGCGGAGCCCGCCATCTGTTTTTTGAAGAACTCTTCCTGTCTCTTCTTGATCTCTTCTTTGCTGAGATCCTCTTTGTGGGTTCCGATAGCCCAGTCGTGTCCGAACGGATCTTTCAGACGTCCGTAGCGATCGCCCCAGAACATGTCGGCAAGCGGCATTGTTACGGTGCAACCGGCATCAGATGCTTTCTTGAAGGCCACATCGACGTCCTCGACATAGAGGAAAATGCTCGTTGGGGATCCGCCGAGAGTGGCAGGCGACTTGCATCCCATCTCCGGAAATTCGTCGGCGAGCATTATGATCGAATCGCCGATTTTTATCTCTGCATGCATGACATTTCCGGTTTTTGGACAAAGCATGCGCTCCATTTCCTTAGCACCAAAAGCGGTGGCATAAAACTTCAAAGCTTCGTCTGCATTCTTGACTATCATGTACGGGGTTACTGTGTGATATCCATCTGGAATGGGCTTAGCAGCTTTGGTCATGATATCTCCCTCACATCAAGTAAACGAAAGTTTCCAGCGCAGCTCGCTGTACTGGCGGCAAAGGTCGACGCAAGCTTGATAAAAGTCGAAGCTTCGGCGACCAAAAGCAAAAAGATTCTACCAACATAAAGTGCTCAGGGCGGGACAAAAAGTCCACAATTAACCTCTTGCCGACACTGATTTATTGACTACCTTATGTTTCACTATCACGCTGTCTTGGTACACTACATACTACAGGACAGGCGCGTGCGTGACGCCCCTCCTTGTGGAGCGGTTTGCATGTTTACACCATTCAATACGAAATAGGCGCAAATGTTAGGGAAAGAAGCACCCGCTGACGCACTCGGAACGTTAATCCTCGGAACAGGAATAGTCTCGCCTCAGCAACTGGACGAGGCGAGAAAAACCGCCAAGAATCTCAATGTCACTCTTCAAAGTGCACTGGTCATGCTCAAGATGGTGAGCGAGCAGACGCTCGACTCTATCACCAGGGCTCATGCCCTCGTGCAAGATGGGACCATTACCGTTGACCTGGCTATCAGAGCGCTTCGACTGGCGCGGCAACACAACATGGCCTTGCAAGACGCAATCGGCGTGCTCGGTTCGGTGCACAAAAAGACCGGTCGTGTTGCTACAGTGACCACTCCGCTCACCGACCTCTTTCTATCGTGCTCGATCCTGACCGTGGAACAGGTCGGGCGCGCAGTTCAGCAAGCCCAGGACACCGGCATGCAGACAGGACGAATCCTGGTTCTCAACCGTGATGTCTCTAGCTGGATGATGCAAGCCGCCCTCAACGCACTGATCATGGTTCGCGACGGCAAAATCACCCAGCAACAAGCGCAAGACGCGCTCACCGCAGTAGGACATAGAAGGATTAGCGTCGAGCAAGCCCTTTTTGAACTTGGTCTCTACGTCGAAAAAGCTGGTCAGACTGCCAAGATTGGTGAGTTGATAGCAATGGCCGGATTTGTCTCCGAATCTGACCTGCTCGAGTGCCTTGAAGTCGAGCTTGTCAAAGAGAAGCAGTTCGGACAAATCATGCTGGAGCAGGGACATGTCACCCACGATCTTCTGGAGACAGCAATAGTACTTCAGGACATGGTTGCAAACGGCACCCTCAGAGCCCACCAGGCAGCTTCAGCGCTGAGAGTGGTGAAGGACAAAGGTGTCTCAGTTTACCAGGCCGTCGCGGAGCTTGACCCGCCGCCTATGGCACCGCAAAAGGAGCTCAGTCCTTACGAGCTGATCGTCGACTCAGGCTTGGCCTATCGCGATCAAATCGCCGATACCGGTGAGAGCAGCTCAATTAAGGTTGGGAAGAAGGTTTTGGCAGCGGGGATCATAAGCGAAGCGTTCTTGTACCTGGCGTTGCGAACCTATTCTCTCTACAAGCAAGGGTTTCTCTCCGCAGATCAAGCGGTCAGAGCGCTTGCCTTTTGCAAAGAGAAGAACGTCAGCCTGGACGAGGCGCTATCGAAGCTTGGTCTATTCGTACCAGCCAGAATGCAATGGATTTGGACCTGAGCGATATCGTGCACGGCAAGTTTCGAACGGTGTTAGCGCGACTCGGTGTATCGACCGAGTTAGCTCTCTTCAAGCCAGTCACAACCAGAGCTTTATAGATCAAAAAGCGCACGCCGAGCGGTTTTTCGCGGTTCTATTTCGCGACAATCATCTGTCTATATATCTCATCTGGTTTATTCGTCAATCCTGGCCTTGCCCAAGCTGACACCAAGCCAAGTCGCCACGAACTTCGAGCAACGAATCGTCTCAAGATCGGGTTGGCGTTGGGTGGTGGCGGCGCTCGTGGAGCGGCACATGTTGGAGTGCTGAAAATCCTCGAGCAGCAGGGAATTCTTATCGACTGCGTCACCGGCACAAATGTCGGAGCAATTGTTGGAGGACTCTACAGCGCCGGTATCTCGATCGGCGCACTGGAGGAGATGTTCACGAAGAAGTCCTTGATGCACTCCTATTTAACGGTGCCGGTCAAGCTCAGACTCATGATCGTGCCGCTTTTTTTCGTACCGCGAATTATGGGAAAACGAGGCTATGACGGACTCTATCGCGGCAACAAGTTCCGCAATTTCTTGAACAGGTATGTCCCTCAATCGGAGCAAGACATAGAAGATCTAAAACTACCATTTGGTGCAGTGGCGCTCAATCTAGTAGACGGTAAGGTGCACACGATCAGGTCAGGTAACCTGGGAGCCGCATTACAAGCCAGTTCGGCTATTCCGATTTTGCGCATGCCGGTGAAGATCCAAGACGGGCTCTATGTGGATGGTGGCGTGATGAATAATTTACCTGTCGATGAAGCCAGAGCGCTGGGCGCCGACGTCGTCATCGCCGTCGACCTGGATGATCCGCAAAAAAGCCAGGTAGCAAGCCAGTTTACAAAGCTAGGGACGGTTAGCCAGCGAGTATTGACCCTGCACTTCGCCAATGTCGACCGCTCTCAACTTGAGAGAGCTGACGTAGTCATTCGTCCAGAGGTCGATCAAATCGGGCTCATGTCTACGAACAGCAAAGACGCGGAAGCGGCAATCCTGGCTGGTGAGCGCGCGGCGATAGAAGCGCTCGACAAAATCAAGCAAATCCTCGACGGATCGAAATAACTGTTGAAGTCTAAGTCTGCACTGCGGCGGCTTCGGGCGCGCTCATCAAGAATGACATCTCAGAGCGCATGTAGTCTTCCAGACCACCTTCCATGAGATTGCGCACGTCTTTGAGGAAGCGGGCTGCCGGAGCACCGTCTATGACGCGGTGATCGAAATTGAGGACAATCGTCATCATGGGTCTGATCACGATCTTGCCGTCTCTGACAACAGCACGATCTTCAACTGCGCCCACTCCGAACGTCGAGGTGGTCACACATGGCGGTACCAGAATCTTCACTCCAAACTTACCAAGCGTG
>CAZISK010000265.1:0-9113 GCA_964541355.1 uncultured Candidatus Obscuribacterales bacterium | reverse complement strand
GTCTCTTGGAATTGGAATATCGATAGTCTGCGTGTACAACTCTTTGTCGTACGGCTCCAACTGGCAGGACAAGCGCACGTTCTCGCCTGGTTTTACGACCGGTTTGTCGGTCGCGACCCGGACAATTCTGGTCAGATTACGACCGGTGTCTAATTCGATTTTAAGATCGACATTTTTCAAGCTGGTCTTGCTGTAACGATTGCTCAGAATGCGAGACGTGATCGAGTAAATGTTTCCAGACACAGGATCCGAGAAGAATGGTCGAAACACCGACGATGCAGCAGCGCTTCCAGTGCCGTTGGACAAGCAATCGAATCGTTTAATCGGCGGCGCATTTTCAACATCGACCCGGGTTTCGATCCGGGCGACATAGGGGGCAGAGTTCTGGTAGGTGGCATCCACTGCGGACATTGCGCAGGCCGCCACCAGCTCTGGTGTGAGGTCCTCGTGGTCAATTACCTTAGACGAGAACTTCTTTTTGATGCGACGCTCGACATCAGTAACCTCGATGGTAACAGGCACCATTTTCGACTTTGCCGAAAGCTGTGCCCCGACTGACCAGGGTCGATCGGAATAGACGCTGCCGAGAATAGAGACCGGCGAAGAGAGTTTGAAAGATATCGACAAGCTCGGCAATACATCGTGAATGATTGCCGAGGTCATTGGGAAGTCGACCGGTCCTGCTTGCACGAATGGATGTCCGAAACCGACGAGCAGATCGCCGAATTTGGCGGTCAAGGTCCCGGTGGAAGCCGATTCGAAATCGCCAGTTGTGAGCATAACTCCCATGGCGCTGCCCGGTCTGAGATTGTTGGCCTCTTTGAACTCCTCAGGTGAGACATGTGGATTCAAGCCGCCACCAGTGCCATCCGCAACTGCAAGACCGACCGATTCAAATCGTTTTTTCAAAAACTCCTGGGCTCTCTGTGAAAAACCGCTCAATGCAACAGGAGATACGAGTGGCACCATTTTCGGTGCCGAGGTCGCCACCAACCGACGGCGGAAATTGCGCAACTCTTCAGAGTTCGAGGCGATCATTGAGGGTGATATGTTGAGACGAGTCTTAGCCGGCGCAAAGCCAATCTTATTCGAGCTATCCCTGGGCTTGGCTATAGCGTCCAACATCTCGACAATCGGCGTGACTCCGGCTATCGGCTCCATTGAGAAATCGAATCCATACGAGACGGCGCCTATCAATTTATCCTCGATATACACCGGGCTTCCGGACATACCGCGAATGACGTTGTTCTTGCCAATCGTCGGTCCGGACAAGCGCACCAGAATGGCATCCTTGCCGTTGATCACGCGTCTCATCACACCGATGACTTTGACATGGAAACGCTCAATCTTTGTGCCTTTGAACACACTCAGCCCGTAGCCTTCCATACCGGATCTGACCTCGTCCGCCCGCATGTAGGTTCCCGGCTTCAAAAATTTGCGAACGAAGTCGCTGTCGTCGGTCGAAAAATAATTTATTTGTTGCGATCCAGCCGACGTCGTTCTTGCCGTCTCCCCAAAAGCGGGGAGGTGAGCCGAAATGAGCGTCAGTGAAACAAGAACGAGGATTAGAATCCGCACGATCGCAGATGCCTTATGAAAAAAATCGGAACGCCGATGCCGTCGCACACACGGAGAGAACCGTCACCGGTGCTGACCTTCGGGGTGCGCCACCATAGTAAGCTCTCATCCTATCAGAGTTGCGAATACAGTGAAAGCCAAGATGCATTTGATAAGATCTTCGTCATAGCAGTTTATCCAAATCCAGTTTGATGGATCTGAATCACAAAATTTTCCTCCACCGGTGAAATAGATAATGCAATTCAAGCGCACCCAAAAAAGAGCCAGTAAAACAACCGCGCCAGAGGCCGAAGCTCTCGCCGCCAATAGTCAAGAAGGGCTGGCAGAGCTCACAAGAAGGCTGGCAATGGTCGGGGTGATATCGACAGCTTCGTTGTTCTTCTCGCCTGGAGCAGCAAATGCGCAGGGCTCCCCTCTGCCTGGCGGCTCTCCGATGCCCGGTAATGGCGCCTATTCCGCTCCTGCGCCAGGTCAGTTCGACTCCGCGCCTATTCCTGGCGGCCACCATCCAACTGCAGCTAACGGCTCTCCACATCAGCTTTCCAACAACAGCGCCAAAGTAGACAGCATATACAGTCAGCTGCCTCTATCCGCCGAGGAAGCGAGAATACGCCTTGAAGATCTCAGCAATCGCCTGGCCGTATCCAGACCGGATGAAGTGAAAGACAGTATATATGCACTTTCCGAGTGGCTCCAGGACGTCGCCGACGCGCACTGGAAGATGTTCAAAGCCTTCGAAAAGACCGATGCAACCAAGGCCCAGGCGCTCAAGGAAAAGGAGATCGGTCTCAAGTTCAGCGGGTTGAAGAATAGAGCCAAATTGCTCAAAGCTGACCTGTACATAAAACAAAATCGCTACCCGGAAGCGCTTGGTCCGCTCGTCGAGATCGTAGTGGCCGAACCCACCAGCGCTACAGGACAGGCAGCCTACAAACGCCTTGTAGATATGGGCTTCTCCGAGCAGGTCTCGGCAGTCGAGCTCGCCCAGAAAGCCGCCGCCCAGAAGCCTACCAAGTAGTGAAACTGCATTTTTCTCTTATCGGTCTGAGCTTTCAAACGCAGACAGGTTAGTTCAGGGAAAAACATACTTGTGAAGGGTCTAAAATTGGGCTTAAATAATGAGAACAGTTTAAAATACTGTTCTAATTGGCTTTTAAATGCCCTGTGAGAGTTGCCTGAGAGGAATGCCGATAATGAAAACCGCAATTTCACGCCCCGCGCTGTCACTGTTACTGGCGATGGTAGGGCTCTGTGCAGCTCAGATCTCCTGGGCGCAGCCATTCAAATTGGGCGTGGAAGAAAGAGGCTACATACAGAATCCGAATAGCGGCGAATATGAGTATCCAAGCCCTCAGGCGGTTCCTACACCGCAGCTGCAGGGTAATGTAGACAGACACGTAGCCCCACCCAAGAAAAAACCGCCGTCCAAGACTGTGAAGCTTCAGGGCGGCGCTCAAGACACGATGCGACCGCTTGCCCCCTTCAAAGTGCAAGCGCAGCAGTCCGTGGCGCTTCCGGCAGGCTTCCTGGGCGCCTGGCAGGTGAGCGGAATGAGAAAGGATATTCAAGCTCAACCCCAGTACCAGGCAGCAATACCGACGATCTTTTCGGAGCAGACCCAGGACATCTGGAATATTTCCGGCGATCCCCATGGCGGCTACGCTTTTAACAACCAGGCCGGGGTCAAGAGCGCAATTTTTGTGGACAAAGTCCAGGGCGACACAGCCTTCATCCGATATCAGCATCCAATCAAAAATACGATGGCGCAGGAAGCGATAGTGATGCAGCTCGTTCCTGGCGGTGTTCAATTCAACGGACTCGAGCGTATATCGATCGTGAAGCAGGGCGAACCCGGACCCAGAGCGCAGGTAACCTACCAGTTGATGGGAAGACGGCGCTGAATCTTTTCTTTCCAGAGCAATTCATCTTAATTGCACGGCAAGTGCGAATCTCAAGATCGGCTATTATCTATGGCGGTATCCTTTGTGACCGCTAACTTCCAATGCTGTATCGAAGCCAAACAACCGCTTACCATGCCGGTCTGAGACTGGCTGTTCTCGGACTATCGACGATATTCCTGGCGTTTTATCCGCTTCAAGTCGATGCGCTTGACGACAACACCGCCGGCGACGCGCACTCCGACCCAGCCTTGCGACCTGAAATACTGCCGCCCTCCGAGATCGATCTGCCGCATCGCCCCGACGAGATGACGAAACAGCCGACCGCGGAAAATGGCGTAGTATTGCGAGGCAACGCCACAGCCCCTGGTGAGCTATCTTCCAGCGCCGTTCTGATGTCGCAAATGCCCTTAAGTCGTTATCAAGGCGACAATCTGGTGTTCTACAAGGTCTACATTCGCAACGGCGGCTCAACGCCGGTTTTGATTCTCGGAAAAGATGCCCAGATCACAGTCGGAGCAGCCACAGTGAAGACACTGGCGGCAGCCGCTTTAGAAAAGCACGACAACACTCTGCTCACTCGAAAGGAGAAAGCGCTGGTCGCCGCAGTAGGCATAGGATCGGCTGGTCTTGCCAGCTCCCTGTTCTACGAACATATGACGCCGGAAGAGAATCGCAAGCGCGATCTTGGCCTTGCACTCGGAAGAGACCACGGTCGCCATGAAGTCGAAGCTGAGAATCTCGGCACACGGCTTGTTATGCCCGGCGACGAGACGCATGGCTGGGTGGCTTTCGAAGATACCGACTCGATAAGACAACAACGGACGCTTGGTGTCCCCATAATGTATCCACCGTACAGCGCTGTTTCAGCCACACTGAAAGTACCAATTGAAAAGAGTACCGACACGCAAACGACTCCTGACAAGTCAAAGTCTGGAAAATAGCTTCTCAGGAATGCAAAGTTTTTCTGATGGCGATTGCTGGCGGGAAAGACCCTCAATTCAGGTTCTGACGGCGTCTTGGCAGAACAACTACCAAAACTATCAGGTTGATACAATTTGGAGCTGCCACAAGTTGACTTCGGTAACGCCATGACCAGCCCAGCACAAACAGCAAGGCCAAAGCCCAGCATCAAAGCGATGCTTATCGCGGCTTTGCTATTGGCGGTCGCCGGAATACCCGCGGCAGAGGCAAGACCGTTTCTCAAATCTGACAAGCAGGAGCCGGATCCAGTTGTCGTTGTCGAAACGAACAAAGGATCTTTCAAAATGACGGTTTTCAAAAACGAACTACCGGTCACATCCGGAGCTTTCCTCGATCTCGTGAAAAACGGCACATACAACGGCACGGCATTTCATCGCTACGAACCGAAATTTTGTATTCAGGGCGGCGATCCAACTGGCACCGGCCGCGGTGGCACAGAAAAAAAGATACCGCTTGAGACCAGCAAGCGGCTCCGCCACAGCGAAGCGGGAATGGTCGGGATGGCTCACTATATCAAAGACAAGGATTCAGCCAGCTCGCAGTTTTACATCATTCTCGGTCCACAAAGCGGCCTCGATAATGACTTTGCAGTATTCGCCAAGGTAACTGAAGGATTGGAAACAGTCTTCGCTCTTCGCAAGGGCGACACCATGGACAGCGTCTTCCTCGAAGGCACGAAGAAGGAATCGAAAAAGGAAACAAAGAAATCGGAAGTCACGCAGAAGGAAGCAACAGAAGGTAAGCACAAGAAGGCTGAACAATCCGCCCCGACAAGTTTTTAAACCACACACACACTCAAAGAGAGGAATGATATGAATACACCGAATACCGATCCGATCGTCGTAATGGAGACGAACAAGGGGACCCTGAAGATTCAGATCTATTTGAAAGATGCACCGATCACTAGCCAAAACTTCCTGGATCTCGTTAAGAGAGGTTTCTACAATGGTTTGACATTCCATCGCCACGAACCGGGCTTCTGCTTGCAGGGCGGTTGCCCGAAAGGCACCGGGACCGGTAGCGCCGATAAGAACATCCCGCTCGAGGTCAAACCTCAGATCGCACACCTCAAGCATGATAAAGCCGGCGTAATGGCAATGGCTCGATCTGACGATCCAAACTCCGCCAGCTGCCAGTTCTACTTCACGCTCGGCAACGCCAGCTTCCTGGACGGCAACTATGCCGTGTTCGGTCGGATTGTTGAAGGCATGGACGTGCTGATGAATATGGGCAAGGGCGATAAGATGCTCAACGTCAGCGTAATGGAGCAAGTCCGAGCGTAATTCTGCCGCTTGCTCGTTATCGAAGTTCCTCAATCAATCGAGGGCCCTCATTCATGTATTGAGGGCCCTCATCGCTGAGGTCAACTATCGAAGAGGAATTCGTTCGAAAACAACGCACCACTGGGACTGCCGGCGTCTCTTAGGCACATAAAAGCCCTGATCGGCGCAGGTAGGATTATTCAGCACTGAGGTTCCTCTTCACTGAGCAACTTCGCCGAATCCTCAAGCCCTTTCAAATTTGCACGCTGAAAACCTAAAGCCCACGCTGGAACCGCCGGCTTCCAGCCGGCATCGAGCACGTTTCAAGATGTTGAAACCTGGAGATGTTGAATCGATTCCTCTTCTACACAGAGAAACATCGTCGTGATCTTTCCCCAACAGCTAAGGATCCGATACCGCGAAGATCACCAGTTAGATCTTGATGTAGCGACCCGAGGTCCAGGCACCACCACCGGCACCAACCGCGACTCCAAGCAACATCATAACTGAAAACGTTTGAGCAATATTGTAGCCCCAGCGCTGCGGCATAATCGGCGACAGACTGGCCAACTCCTGCTGCAAATATGGCTGAATTACATATAAATGCATCGTCAGCAAGACAAGCATGGCTAGCGTTGCTGCAATCGCACCATAGAACGCACCCTGCAAAACGAACGGGCATTTGATGTAGAAGTGTCCTACTCCCATCAAACTCAGAATCTCAATCTCTTTTTGACGAGCCTGAATGACAAGGTGAATGGTGTTGCCGATTACGGTCAGCGTCGCTGCAGTCAGCGCGCCGGTCACAACAACTCCGGCAATCTCCACGAAATGGCGAAACTCGTTGATTCGCTTTACCACCATCATCGGATATCGCACCGCCTCAATTGCAGGCAACAACTTGAGCTTCGGCGCCAACGCTTCGACTTGATCGGCCCGATTGACCGTCACGTGAAGTGTATTGGGAAGTGGGTTGGTGATCGACGCAACGTTGAGAGATTTTTTCATATCCTCCCAGGCGACATCCTTCGTAATAACCTCAACTAGACGAACCTCTTTGTATTGACTGACGTCACGCGCCACCTGTCGAGGTTCATAATTGTCGTTCAAGAACGCGGAGATCACCATCTGTGAGCCCCACAGATTGACCAGATTCTTCAGCGACATCGTCAGTTGCAGAACGCTTCCGAATATCGTCAGCGCAATCGCTAAAATGCTGATCACGAGCCAGTTGGACCAGCCGCTTCTCTTGATGCCAAGAAAAGTCTCAATCACGACTCTTGCCAGAATTCGAATTTGCCGCATGCAAAAGACTCCACTTAGGCTCAGACAGATGCAGATGAAAGTTCTACGTCGTACACACCGCTGTCGACGTCGGAGAACAGCTCTCCCTGACGCAACGAAATAACGCGCCGGCGCATTGCGTTGACGATTGTATTATCGTGAGTCGATATCAATACCGTAGTCCCTCTTTCTGAAATTCGGGCGAGCAACTGCACGATTTCCAGTGAGGTAGCCGGATCAAGGTTGCCTGTCGGTTCGTCCGCAAGCAGTACCGGCGGTCCGTTGACGATGGCTCGTGCGATGCCGACGCGCTGCTGCTCTCCACCAGAGAGCTCATCCGGGAAGGCCTTGGCTTTCTCCTCCAGGTTCACCACATTCAGTGCGCTGGTGACGCGCTTCTGAACGTCTTTCTCGTCTACACCAAGCGCTCGCAGGATGTAGGCAACGTTGTCGAACGCCGTCTGCCTGGTGAGCAGTTTGTAATCTTGAAATATGATTCCGAGGCGCCGACGCAGAAGCGGAATCTGGCGAGGGCTCAGCCGATTGAGATTGACACCGCCGATGAAGACGCTTCCAGATGAAGGAACTTCCTCCCTATAAAGGAGACGCATCATCGTGGACTTTCCAGCGCCTGACGGACCAACGAGAAATGCAAACTCTCCCAGTGCCACGTGCAGGTTGATGTCCTTCAAAGCCGGACGTCCACCATAGCTCTTCGATACATGCTGCAGTCGAATCATATTGGATTTCTATCCATTGGGTCGGAGCAATGATAGCGCCTTTATATAGGCTGCCTATATTTCCTCGTAAACGCTCATTTCGCAAGGAATATGAGCAGGCGGGAAATCATAACATAGTAGTCAGCAGGAAGCCTTGAATAAGTTGAATCTTGCACTTTGTTAACTGACAGGCGATATAAGCGCAAGCACGTGGCAGAGTCGGCAGTAGCTGTTGGCGCCGTATAGCCGAGAATCGACATATCCACACTTTGTACAGGATTGGAAACCTTTCTGCTCTCGCCACAATCGCATCCTTAACTCTCGCTCATAAAGCTTTGTTATGCGCTGCTGTGTCTGCCAGTCACAGTCCCCTTGTTCGGCGCTGGTGGTGAGATTAAGTTTGAGCTTCTCGATTTCGTTGCAATCATCTTCGCTGAGCTCAATGGCGCACAGCTCCGAATCGCTCGGTAGCGGTTGGCCAGGCGATCTGCCAAG
Source organism: uncultured Candidatus Obscuribacterales bacterium (assembly GCA_964541355.1). Taxonomy (GTDB): domain Bacteria; phylum Cyanobacteriota; class Vampirovibrionia; order Obscuribacterales; family Obscuribacteraceae; genus JADYXR01. The sequence goes on along the minus strand of CAZISK010000265.1, from coordinate 893 downwards.
GCTTAGAGCAAACTTATTATCATTGTCTTGCGGTACCGACTCTTTGAAATGCTTCAAATCAAAGCGAATCCCTGACAGCTTCAGGCTGACAGCTTTGGCAAATGGCGAAAGTCTCTTGAGCAAACGCCCCCGCTGAAAGCTCAGCTCCTGCGCGACGGCTCCATCTCTGACCGCGACAACCAGGTTGCCTTCTGAATCTATAAACAGAGGACGAGATAACTCTTTGAAAGGTTGATCCACAATCTCGGTCCACATCGACATGAAGGCATGCTCTTTCATGCGCTGCTCGAGTCCGAAACGCCCTATCACCTTGCTGAGAACGCTCGAAACACTGGTGAGTGAAGCGCGTGAACGCCTGTTGACCGAACCAGTACTTCCCTGATCCGCGCCCTTCGAGCCGGAATCCGACATATCTCTCCTTATGCAAATCTCTTTCGAACAGATCATTATAGAAGTAGAAACACAGTTTTCGAAGTGAGAAAATTTCCTCATAATCGCAGCATCCAAGCACCATCAGCCACGACAACTGAGTTATAATCAGCCAGACTCGCCGTTTTCGGCAGAGATTAATACAATGGCTGGTGGAGGTTCAATGAGGTCACCCGTGCTCGCCAATAACACAATCGAAGAGCTTCGCAAAAGGTTCAAGCCAGAAAATGCCCGTAACTTGACGGCGACTTACCTGATCACGATCAGGGGAGACGGCGGCGGATCGTGGTTAACCAAGATCAAAGATGGCAACTGCGAATTTATTCATCAAGAACAACCGGAAAACGCAAACGCGGATTGTGCAATTTCGATCAATGCAGAAGATCTGCATTACATCATGTCCGGTCAAATGACCGCGATGACGGCAGCAATGTCCGGAGTACTCGTCATTGACGGCGAGCTCG
>CAZISK010000264.1:0-9141 GCA_964541355.1 uncultured Candidatus Obscuribacterales bacterium | reverse complement strand
CTACTGTCAGGCTACTCGCCAATCCGGCTCAACTCGCCAAAGGTGACCCGGCTCAAATTGAATTTTCCCTTCAAATAACCGGTGGTCATGACAAAGCAGCAGACATAGTACAGGGTTTCATGGGAAACGAGCTGGATCCGAACGTCAAGGAGCTTCTCAATGGAATCGAGTCGATAACAAAGAAGGGCGACCAAATCATTATCAAGCGCAAAGGTCGGACAGTCCACGAGAAGAGTGGCCTGAAATTCGAAGTTGCGGACATTGTCAGTTTCAAACTCGACCCGACAGCAAAAAACATGGAGCTAAAGGAGATCAGTGGAATCAACATAATTGACTTACCGAAAGAGGCTGGGAAAATTTACGCGCATAAGATGCCGGTTCAGATGAGATACTTGTCGCTCTCATCGGCAAACAGTTTTGGAGAGCGCGTGCTGACGATGCGCGCGGATGGTGTCATAAACAGTGCAACTTTGTATCTGGACGCTTCCATGAAGCCGAAGGAGATCGTTGCCGTTGTGGAGAATCCGGCAAAATATCTGAAAGAGTCACTGGGAAATCGTGATTTGATTGCGCGCCGCCTTGATGAAAGGACGAAGGGCAAGTCATACACCATACGCATCAAGGGTGATGGCACCGTAGACCTCGACGGGCTTGGTGGCATCGGCGGTGTAGCCGACATGCTCCTTAACGGTGGTGACCTGGTCTCTGTTACAGGTGTGGCGTCGACTGTCGTTGGATATGCGGGCACCTCGATGACCAGAGGCTCGCACGAGGCAAACAAAGGACTGATCCAGAAAATCGATGAGACCTTGAGTAATCTATTTAAATAATCGAGCTATCGCGTTCCCAAGGCGGATTAACGCGGAAAGCGGCTACTCAACCGCTATTATAAATTTTTGCGGATATCTGTGAAATCTCTAATGGCGTCGTCGAAACGATCGAGATTTTCATAAGCGTATCCTCGGAGCGCATACCAACGAGAGTCGCGATTTATCTTCAGAGCCTTCGTATGGTACTCAACCTGCTTTTCCATTCCATGTTTTGACCATACCAGCGCCCCAACTCTATGAGAGCATCCGCATCATTCGGCTTTTGCTGCAAGTGCGTATTAAGAAGGTCGAGAGCCTGCTTGTATTTTCCTTGTTCTAATAACGATCGGGCCTGGTCCGAAATCTCATTAGCGCAGGCGGGAAGACTGGTCAAGCTGGTATTGATCAGAAAGAGAAAGAGATACAGAATCGTCCTATTGACTTTGCTCATAATGGACCCATCAGGCTCCGGGAATAGAAAGAACGACGGTGTTGTTTTAAATATATGATGTGGAGACCCACCAGAAGGATAGCATTGGGTGCGTTCTATAGTTCAACAAAATCCGTCTCGCTTGCATTCACAAGAAGGTGAGATCGACCGCAACATGCATCAAATTGCAAATACTGCAACTAATCCAAGAGAGTGCTACGATCACTTCAATCAAGGTAACAAGAGTTACAAATCAACAATCTTACTCGATTCATGAACGAACCGACCCCAGCGACACAAAAATCCAACCCAGGCGAATTAAAGCGCTTCCTTGTCGCAGGGGGGTCGGCGGTAGCTTGCGACACCACCGTCTACTGGCTGCTCTTCGCAATAATCCCTCCCTCCGCAGCAAAGGCAATCTCTTTTATCTCAGGGACAATTGTCGCCTACCTCCTCAATAAATTCTGGACATTTAAGAAGCCAAAGAGATCGCACTCTGAAGTGGCCAAGTTCATCTGCTTGTATCTCACCACCCTCGGGGCAAATGTCGCTGTCAATCGAATGGTGCTCGACTCGTCGAGCCTGCTCGGCTCGACGCTTCAACAATATTCGGCACAGATAGCGTTCTTTGCCGCGACAGGAACAAGCACCGTACTAAACTATATCGGTCAAAAATTTTGGGTGTTTAAACCGACAGATAAGGTGTGACCCAAAAGGACTAAATAGTTATACTTGCTATTGTGGTGAACTGGTGTGAATTCAGATGACTCGATTATCCTTAACAACATACTGTCTAATCCTCATGCTACTTGCAGTAGCCCTGCCGGTTAACGCGCAGGATAAGACTGACGTCGACAGAATCAATAAGTGGTTTGACGATCAGAAGGACAAGCAAAAGGGCAGAGATGAATACTGGAAGAATATTCATGTAGGGCCGATTCAAAAGCCTGGAGAGATTCAAAAGGCTGGTACCATGCAAAAGCCTGGTGCTATCGAGATTCCGACAGGATGGAAAGCAATCAAGAGCGAAACCCTGCCGTGTCAGCGTCGCTTTACGGTATCGGGCGATACTCTCTTTGAATTCGACAAAGCCACACTGACACCGCATGCGGTATCTACTCTAAATCTATTGGCGCCTGAGCTCAAGCAGAATACCAGTCACCCAGTCACGGTAGAAGGTCACACCGACTCCATTGGCACCGACACCTATAACGAACGACTCAGTTTCAAGCGCGCAGAGACCGTGAAGAACTGGCTCTCAGACAATAAGATTTTCGATAAGGACAACATCAAGATAAAAGGCTTTGGCAAGAATAGACCGATTGCCCAGAATACCAATCCGGACGGAAGCGACAATCCTGCCGGTCGCCAGCTCAATCGCCGAGTCGAGATCATCGTCAATACGTGCGTGACGGTACAACCCAAGCCTGCCACCATTTCCGATGGAGGTGACAAGCCGCCTGAAGAAAAGACAAACAGCGGAGAGTCCGATGAATCATCCACGAGCAGCCCCCAAAAGACCTGGATTATAGACGAAGCAACCGGCGACGGAAAGAGTACGAACGATCCGTCAAAGCAAGCCACAGATGCATCGCCTCAACCCAACGAGCAATCAACAAGTCCGAACACCGGGGATAAAAGCTTTCCCTCAAATGTAGTTCCACTCAAGCCCTCGCCTGAGCAGTAGATAAAACTTGACGCAGCACCTGACGTGCCTGATGGAGCAATCCCTAAGCAGCCCTAGTAGCTTGCAAAAACTGTTCCAGGGCATTGAATCTCAATTACTCGTATTCGCTATTGCTGAGAAACGGCGTTCGCTGATGCCGCCACCCACCAATCGCCACCGCACCTGGTGCAGATGGCACGTGTCCCCGATGCGTTTAGCTAATTTTCTAACTTACCTCTTGCGATGGTGATCAAAAATTGAATCCAGCTCCATTAACTGCTCGTTAAAGGTTGCAAGATTCAGAATTGAATCGTAAACAGCTACTGGTCGTGGTTCAAGTTGCGTGGCAAATACAGCATGGTCAGGGGACCCACTCAGATCCGATGCCTGGTCAACCAATCTGGCTGTGGGAGGTGCACCGGTTCTTGCATGGTCTACAACCGGTCCGGCGAGTGTGAACACAGGACTTCCTGGTGCGACAGGCGGATCTGCTTCTATAAATACATTACCGCCAAAGCCGATATTGCTTGTTTTGAGTCCATTGTTAATCGTCAGGTTTGCTCCCTTTCCGGAAAGGACATTGTCTGGAGCATCGGCTTTGAAACCGGGTCCGTTGATTATCACCTGGCCGCCGCCGGCTTCCTGAATCACGATATTCTCGAACGGACCAGGATTGTCGGCAGGCAGTCCAGCGGGACCAACAGTAATATTGATGTTACCGGACGCGGTTGTTATATCAGTGTCAGCCTCGAAGAAGATCTTTCCCTTTGCGCCTTGATTGGCAATCGAAATAGTTGTAGCGGCAGTAACTTCTCCGTCAAACGTCAGAGTCTTGTCGCCACCTTCCACCGTCAGCGAACCGTTATCAACATCAACATCAGCAACTGTGACTGCAGCTACGCTCCGAATAACGGCTTGGGTGTCGGCGAACGCCTCGATTACCGCATCCTTCTTGCCGATGTTCGATACGAACACACTTTTTCCGGCACCATCAGAAGTGGCGCTCAGGAAGTCGACCCCGGATATTTCAAACGGAGTGCCATTGGTACCGATACCACCCGCGATGTCCAAAATCAAGTTGTTGGTCCCAAAGAATTGTCCATTGAATACCGTTCCGCCTGAATCCAGAGTGGTGATCGCGATTGTATCGATTGCGAACACATCAAACGGTCCGAAATCGAGGGCGGTCATATCTACAGACTGTTTCGCGAAGAATCCTTCGCCTTGCGGCGTCTGGGACATCACCCGGTTAGGGGACGAAATTCGCAGATCAGTGCCAGCCGACGCGGTCGAGACATCTAGTACACCAGCTCCCTGAACATTGACATTCGCAAGCGGACCGAAGGCGGTGATGCCTATAAGGTTGGTACTTGTCTCAAGTGCTACAGCATCGGTGCCAATATTGCCATCGGCAACAATGACAATCGAGCCAGCGGTTATAGGCACGGCACCCGACGTCATGTCGCCACCCACGTTGAAGCTCAATCCAGAGCTGTTAGTGGTTTGGATCTGACCGAGTGCGGACATATTGCCGCTCACATCATAGACCCCATCACCGCTCAAATTAGTGATACCACCGCCACCACCACCAGCAACCTGCACGACATTGGCGTTCTTGCTCAGCTTTTCGGATCCGGTCAGGAACGCTGTGCTCGTAAGCGAGCCATCGGCAGCATAGTCAACAGTCTCTCCCTTCGCTGACGATACCGGTTGACATGTCCGGACGATGAGATTGCCCCTGCTGGCAGTACCACCGAAGCTGTTGATTTGCCCGGTCAAGATAGAATTGGTATTCGCGGCACCTGCTATAAGAACAATGTTTCCATTGCTGCCTGTGCCGAAACCGTGCGTAGCGACCGTCGCATCCTTGATGTCAATGACTCCACTGCCGGCTTGTTTTCCGGCAAAAGCGTACATAGCAACGTTGGCGCCATCATCGTTGCCAGCACCATAATCACTTGATCTGGCAAGCACGAAGTCGGTCCCTAACAGAATGCTTCCGCCTGTGCTGGACGCTTTTCCTGTAAGAGAAATGCCGCCCGGACTTCCTGGAGGAATAGTCGGTGAGTCGGCACCGCCCTGAGGGATAATCTCAGCGCCGGCGATCAATGTAATGTTGAAACCGGCGCTGGTGTTACCGGCCTGAATAGTGATACCACCTGCGGAGGTAATATTATTTGCAGCTGCTATCACAATGTCTTCAGAGGCATTGCTGATGTTGGCGGTTATATTGATCGAGCCGGAGCTATTGTAGAAGGTTGGGTCGCCCGATAGGCATACGGACCCGATATTCAACACATCGGTAGCAGCAAGTACATGAGCTGCGTTGCCAGACTCATTTACCACTCCGGTGAGCTGATTCACAGCCACACTTGCCAGACCGTTACCGCTGTTGAGGTTTAACTCTCGGCTTAAAAGGTCGCCACCGCTGATGGTGCTGTTGAAGCTGCCGTCGTAATCCGCGCTCCGCACATTAATAGCCCCGTTTACGGCGCTGATCGTGCCGTTCGCGTTATTAACATTGATATCTCCAGGACTGGCGAGATTGACATTGCCTTGCCTGGATGAAATGGTTCCATGATTATTTATCGCTCCGCCCACCGACAGACTTAGCGAGCCTACGGTGCTAATAGTTCCCTCGTTGGTGAGATTGTTTGAGGCCTCGAGGGTAAGGTCGACATCCGAGCTGATTAAGGCACCAGCATGGTTGGTGATATCATGCGCTCCGATGGCACCACCTCTTGCATTGTCGTCACTGGTCAATACATGAACAGTACCAAAGTTATCCAGATCGCCAAGAAGACGAAACTCCGATCGTTTTCCAAAGTCACCATATGTGGTGACATTCTCTGCTACAACAAGGGATGCCGCTCGCATTGTATCGTTACTCGCGGTCAGAGCACCGAGGTCAACCTCGCCGCCAACCGCCCGGCCTGACTCATCTATAGATATCTTTTGCGAACCTGACAATACCTGTTTCACAGCCACGTACTCCGCAGCGGAAACTTGCGAGCCGGCTTCCACCGTTCTGCTTTCGCCCCCCACGTTGATCGTGACTCTTTCGCCAGACGCGAACAAATTTTTTCCTAAAGTTATGTTTTTGTCGACCGAATTAAGATCTAGATCCACTCCCGCATTCAGTCTTATCTGCCGACCGCTGTCGTTAAGCTGGATCGACTGGTTGCGCACGCGATCAACTTGCGGTGCGACTGTACCGCAATGGACGATGCCTTCGCCATACGGACTGAATCCAGTGCTACCGGGGTCAGCCATTCGCCCGAGTGCCTGTCCCTTGCGCTCGGCGTTGAACATTCTTCTCAGATCGGGCCTTCTTGCCTCGGGATTCTGCTGGCGGAAGGCTTTGAAATCTACTCTGTCTCCATGACGAGCCTGGGCTGTTTGCGTAGTGAACAGCGTACCGCCAACCAGTACGAACATTGCACTCATAACTGTAGCGCGAAAACCACGTGCATTAATCATATAAAGAATCCTCGCTGGAGCAAGCAGCAACGGTTGCGCGGTAGTCATGATTCGGTCGCCACGCAAAGCCTTCAGCAGGCAAAGATAGCATAAAAGGAGCAAAAACCTCGGCCCGACGACAGCATTAGCGCGAGTTTTCAGCCCGCACAGGATTATCTCACCCGACAATCTAGCCCAACAGTCCAGTTCATTGATACATATGACGATTTTCGAAAATCTATTTTGGGGCGCGTTGACAGAATAGACCGACCGGTCTATTCTGGGATTGTGAACCGAACGAGAGGGTAAACCAATGTTTCACCAATCCAATCAAACCAGTACATTCGAAATCGGTACCTACAAACCTCTAACAGGCACAATTCAAGATCTTAATCCACAGCACCTGCGTGACCTCTGGGTGGATCATCTGGTTCATGAGCAACTCAAGCTCGACCAGGAATATGCCCGAAAGCACCCACTGTCCGTAGAGATTCTATCCAGAAAATTTTTTTCACATTAGTTAGACGACCGGTCTAATAAGATCGAGGAGTAAGTGATGAACAGTCTTATCAATAAAATGGCAATCATGTTGACGGTACTTTTCTATAACACGGCACAGGTGCCCGGTATTGCCGATAGTCAGGTGCATTCCGAATTTGTCATTTCTCATGGTGATCTGAGCACCTGGACCAGTTTAGTAAGGCATGAGTTCCCAAATTCCAATCACGCTTGACAGATGTGACCGACCGGTCTATTCTAAATAGAGAGGGGGCGGGAAACTGCCAAAGATCCATGAAAGTTAGAGACTACAATATGACGCCACGAGTTACAGGTAAGCCGGAAGTTCGAACAGCACTGCTTAACGTAGGCATGGATATGATGTTCGAAAAAGGATATACCAACACGGGCATCCAGGAAATCTTGACGGCGCTCAACGTGCCAAAAGGCTCTTTCTATCATTATTTCGATAGCAAGGAGAATTACACGGTCGAGATCATTCGCCACTTCGACCAGAGCTATTCCGCTGACCTGGTGCGCATCTTGCGAAATCCGAAAGAGACACCATTACAGCGATTGCGCACCTACTGTGATAACAACCTGACCACCCTGGGCGCGCAAAAATGCCGAAGAGGATGCTTGGTCGGTACACTGAGCCAGGAGATGTCTGACCAGAGCGAAGTTCTTCGAAAGGAGCTCAGCAGCGTGATGCTCAAGTGGCGCGACATGTTCACTTCATGCATCGAAGAAGGGCAGAAATCCGGAGAGATTTGTACGTCAAGACCGCCCGGTGTTCTTGCAGAACTTTTCCTCTGCGGTTGGTCTGGAGCCGTCATGCGAGCCAAGACGACTCAGAATACTGAACCGATGGAAACATTCATAGACGTAATGTTCAATGTAGTTTTAAAGGGCTAAAGCCCAATCAGATCTACGCCGAACTCGCCGCAACTGAGTGGTGGGCCACGCCAATCAGACCTAGTGAACGAAAAATCCAGTCGACGACACCGCTTCCTCAAGTGGTGCGTCTAGAATGAGGTGCAAAAATGTTATTCAATCTCACACCAAAGACACTGCATATGATGGCAAGTAATCCTTATGCCACCACCGCCTTGCTGGAGGAACTCTCCAACTCCAGCGATGAAAGACTTCGAGCGCGCGTTGCCGAACATCGAAACACATCGTTACGGGCCCTCCTTAAATTAATTCAGGATGTAAGTGCCGAAGTGCGACTGAGCGTCGCATACAATCCCAAAGCAAACAGCACGCTTTTGTGGCAGCTTTCAGAAGACTCAGACTCGGATGTGCGCTACTCCGTAGCGGAAAATCCACTGGTACTACCTGAGATATTGAAAAAACTCAGCCTGGATGAAAATCCATATGTCGCCGAACGTGCCGTGCGAACGTTAGATCGTCTAAGATCTGCCGAACGAACAGCGCAGGCGGCCTGACACCTTTCTTGCAGCAGCACACCGCTGAATGCAAAACAACCACAACGAAAAACAAGGAAGAGGAAGAACAATGACAACACCAGTACAAGAGAGACAAGCACAAAGTGCCGATGGTGGCATAACCGACTAGATCAACTGAGCAAAAGCGACACGAATCTCCTCTATATCAACGCGGTATCATCAAGCAGTCCAAGGTAGAGGATTTTGCGTGAAAGTCTTTCCTGTTTGATCTAAAATGTACTCACTATCGGACGTGCGACTCAGGCATACCGGACCCAGTAAAACCATGATCTTACCAACCAAGCCGATCGTTTTAGCAATTCTACTTGCATCAGCATGTATTGCTTGTTCAGCCAACGTGCTTGGCGCCGATGCGCAAGATCTGTCCGGACAACTATTCGATCAGTCCTCGCCTCCCATCGATGCGTTCGCCAAAGTAGAACGCGTCAGGAGATTGCCCAGCGCTCAACAGAAGCCGTACATCAAGGAGATTTATGAGTTCATTCGCCCGGCAATGCTGACAATTCATCTCGGGATTCCGGACAACGCAAAGGCTCGTGAGTTGCTTAACGATCGAGATAAATACGAACCGAGAGACTTGGCCAAGCGCCTAGTAGATGCTGGTGCGGGTGACCACCTCCATATGACTACTGAGGCGACGTGCAACAAGCTCCTGAAGGCGCATCTGGACATAGTAGTGCCACTATTGAAAGAGGATCTGGCCAGTCCCGACACGAGGCGGGCAAAACGAGCACTTGTCACCATTCGTGATTTGAACACACCACTCCTGCTTGACGAAGTGCACGACGTTTTGCGCAACCGTCCAGCGTT
>CAZISK010000263.1:0-9154 GCA_964541355.1 uncultured Candidatus Obscuribacterales bacterium | reverse complement strand
ATATGGTAGCGGTTGTTCCGAGAGATACAGATAGATGTGAGCCTTACGCTCGCCCTTGAAAGTTTCTTCCTGGATGCGGATGCGATGATCCTTTTCCATGCGCGCTCTAACTGATAGGGTTATGGCGGTAAGTGAGCGTAAATCTTCGGGCTTCGCGCCTGACCGCTCGCCAGTCGCCTGGGTTGGCGGTGCCGGGGCAACCTGAGCCCATGCGGGATGGCAAAGAGCAAGCGCGGCTAAACACGAAGTCATCACTAGTGGACCGATAGCGTCTTTTTGCATATGTCCGTGATTCTTTCTGAATTGATTGATGTAATGACGGCGCCACTCAGTCATGGTCGATAGAGTATTTTTCTTTGGTGCGATCCAATTATGCATTTACTCTACTCTTCTCAGGTGAAGACCACTAAAATTGCTAAGGTGTTCCCGGACAGTGGTCGAGAAGGATAACATCCTTCCAAGGATACCAACTCCAGCTTATATAAATAGGTACGTTCTGATCGAGCTGGTGTGCACCAGGACAGGCGCATTGTCTTTGGGATCGGGGGTTGTGTTGATGTCAAGTGCGATTTCGTTTCAAACTGAAGCTGTTTGCCCGTGGTCCGGCGCCAGGGCCGGTCGCCTGATTACTCCTCATGGAGCGATTGAGACACCTGTTTTTATGCCGGTCGGGACAAATGCCGCTTTGAAAGCGATGACCTTCGACGATGTAAAAAATTGTGGTGCGGATATCATTCTGTCGAATGCATACCATCTATATCTAAGACCGGGGCACGAGCTTGTTAAGACTGCAGGTGGTCTGCATCAGTTCATGGCCTGGGATATGCCCATTCTTACAGACTCCGGCGGATTCCAGGTCTTCAGTCTGGATCATTTGCGCCGCATCACCGATGATGGCGTGTATTTTAAGGATCACAAGGACGGACGAGAGCATTTCATCGGGCCGGAGAAATCGATGGAGGTTCAAAATGCGCTCGGTCCCGACATCATCATGGCATTCGACGAATGCGTGAAGAATCCGGCTACGCATGAAGAAGCCAGAGCGGCAATGATTCGCACTCACGACTGGTTGGACATCTGCGTCCGGAGTCACGCCAGGAAAGCCGATCAGGCTCTGTTCGGAATCATTCAAGGCAGCATGTATGAAGATTTGCGCCGCCAGTCCGTGAACGTCGTGACGTCGCATGACTTGCCCGGCTTCGCGATAGGCGGAGTCGCAGTCGGTGAGAATAGAGCTGAGATCGAACGAATCGTTATGTTTACGGCGCCGTTGATGCCGGCGGCAAAGCCAAGATACCTGATGGGAGTGGGTACGCCGTGGGATATTTTGTATGCCATCAGATGTGGTATCGATATGTTCGATTGCGTATCGCCAACCAGATTAGCTAGACACGGAGCCGTCTTTACATCGAAGGGGCGCATCTCGTTGCGCACCGCCGCGCACAGCAAGGACTTCTCTCCGATTGATGACACTTGTGACTGCTTTACGTGCCGACGTCATAGTCGCGCCTATCTTCATCATCTGGTGCGATTGAAGGAAATGTCTGGAGCGACGCTGTTGTCAATACACAATGTTCGTTATCTGATTCGGGAGGCGAAGTCCGCACGAGAAGCGATTCTTGAAGGACGATTTCGTGAGCATTACGAAAGGCTAGCACCGCTGTTGTCGACGCTTGCGACACCGGACAGTTAGACGATGGCTGTTGAACGGCGTGAACGTTTTCGGTCAGGCTCGATGCGGCGAGCGTTCCCAGTGGCGCGCCGTTTTCGAACGAATCCAAGTTCGATAAGTTCACCTCGAACGTTCGGAAGCGCTAATGGCAAGTGGCATTGAGCATTTGTATTCGCAGATTCCAGCGCTTCAGCGCAACCAGACGATAGAGCTGATGGCGAAGGGCCGCCGTTAGCTGCTGGCTTCTATTTCGTCTTCGTCTTTGACTTCGAGCAAGATGGGCTCTTCTTCTCGGTTCTGCGTTATAAGCTTCGCGCCGGAGTCTTTGCCCATATTGCCTTTGAGCGCCATGAGCTCCATCTCGATGTCTGCTTGACCTTCGAAATTCTTGAACTTTTTCTCGAGGGAGTCGCTGCCAAGTTCTGCTAGAGCTGCCGCTCTTGCTTCTTTCTCCGCGACCTTGGTCTCCATTCGTTCTATCACTGACAGGGCTCCTGAAGCTGTCGACTTCGAAAGAATCTCATTGGCTTTCGAGGTCGCCTGCGCGGCCTTGTCACGAGCGATAAGAACTTGCTTCTTGGTGTAGGCCTTTTGAACTTCATTCTCCAGCTCGGTTAGGCGCTGACGAAGATTGCTCGTGGCCTCTTTCTGAGATTTCAGTTGCACTTCAAGATCTTGAGCGGCTTGTGCGTACTGCGTCTTGCGCTGCAAAGCCTGGCGGGCGAGATCGTCATTGTTCTGCTGAACAGCCATGGCTGCCCGATTTTGCCATGTGGCGGCCTGGTCTTTATTCTTCTGGAGTTGTTGTTCGAGCTGCTTTTCCGTGGCGATCGCCTGAGCCACTGCTTGTCGGACCTGAATGAGGTTGCTTTGCAGCTCCTGATAAGTCTGTTCAAGCATCATCTGGGGGTCTTCGACCTTACCAAGTAAGGCATTCACCATTGCCTTGAAAACCATCGCGATGCGGTCGAACATTCTCGAAAAACTCCTTTTAGACCCTGCGTGGAAGTCTTAAATACTCACGTTTGGCATAGATAATTAAGTGTAGCAAATACACTTCTGTTATTCCCAAACTTTAATTGCTCAACCGTCGAACTACTACTACGAGGTAACGGTACATTAATTTAGATGTCGAGCCATTTAGTGTCTGAGAATCATGGCGGACGCCATCTTCCGAGCAAACAAAGTGGAACAGGGAATAAACTTGTAAGTAGGCTTCGCCTCGCATCTGGCGCAAGTTTCAGAGAAATTTGAGGGAGAGGTTAAAAGAAGATGAAAGAGACTCCCACAAAGGAACAGGGACAGAGCGAAGGCGCATCGGCATGGGGCATGGCTTATCAGTGGGGCGCTGCGCTTGTTGCATACACATGCATTCTTGGTTTTGGCGGCTACTTCATCGGCGATCGCCTTGGCGGACACGTCTGGTCGATCATCTTGATGATGCTTGGTTTGTTCGGCGGTTTTTCCGCAGCTATTTATCAGATATTCAAGACATCTCAGAAAATCGACAAGGCTATCCCGAACAGGGGAGAGCCGCTACCTGACGAGTCTGACGATGAAGCAAAGAGTAAATGGGTTTGAATTTTTTCATGTTGACGCTCTAGTGAGGCGGAGTTCGTACGCATCCTATTAATGTAGGTTTCGCTTACTTGATTACGTAAACCGCTGTAAACCGACAAGATCAGCGTTCCGATCGGTTGCAGGGTCGTCTGTTATCATTTTCAGCTGTAATTCTCATCAGGGGAGCTCGCTTAAGGCCCCTGATTTTGGTGGCGTCAGAAATAGGCACATGTTAGACAAGCATTTAATCGCTTCGCAGTTCGAACCGCTCAAGGGTATTTCCGAGATTCAGCTCCCAATCTTGGGCAGTCTCGGTCTGGTTCATGTCGACACACTCACAAGCACCTGGCTGTGCATGGGGATCATCCTAGCCGGTGCTCTCGCCATCAAACCGGCTCTGGTTGTCGAAGGCCCGGGTGGTCCTGGACAGGCGATCGCCGAAGGTATATACAAATTCCTTGCCGATCTCTGTCGCAATCAAATCGGCGAGCATTACAAACCTTTTTTACCGCTTATTACAGCGATATTTATTTTTGTATTAATAGGCAATCTGTTCGGAATCGGCCCGTGGCCGGCCTTCTCGCATCTGGGTTTATTCCCGTCATTACCCAATGGGCACGAGTTTGAGGTCGCTTCACCGACTACGGACATCAATGTCACGCTCGGACTCGCACTTATCTCTCTCGTCGTCTATGTCGGAGCAGGCGTCAAGCGGCACGGCCTGCATTATGTGTTGATGTATTTCAAGCCACTTGGCGTGATCGAGTGGATGGACTTAATTATTCGTCCAGCCACACTGGCACTGCGTTTGTTGCTGGTAATAACGGCTGACGAATTGACCAGAATGGTTGCATTATTGCTCTTGCCCTGGATCGTTGCGCCAGTTCCTGTGATGGCATTCGAAGTATTCATCGCGGTTTTACAAGCATTTGTTTTTGCTCTGTTGACTTCGATTTACATTGGCTTGGCTGTAGCCGAACATCACTAACGTACTTGTTATAATTGGGGCGTTCTTTGAAGCGGACCGGCTTGAATTCTCGGATTCAGAGAATCTTGCTTAGCTCCGCTTCATGTGGCAGCACACGCTAATTGCGATTAGCAATAAGTCGAGGGAGATAGAAGTGGACCACCAATTAATTGCCCAAGCAGGCACAGCAGTAGATCCAGATACGTTGATCAAAGCAATGTCGAGAATCGGTGCAGGGATTGCCGCTGTCGGCGTATTCGGTCCTGGGATCGGAATCGGGATTGCTGCTTCCAAAGCTTTGGAAGGAATGGCTCGCCAGCCCGAAATGACTCAGAAGCTCGTAGCCAACGGACTGTTGTTCGCAGCACTTATGGAAGCGCTCGGACTGTTCGCGTTCGTAGTTGCAGTTCTGCTGTACCTTTTCCCGACCGGTTTCTAAAAACCAGCTTAGACCTGCATGAGCGACTTGGATTGCTCATGCAGGAGTTTTGATAAATATCGCAAGCGACATGCTGGCGGCTAAGACACTGACGGAAACCAACATTCAACAATGCTTTTTCCAAACGCAACAATTCTGTTCTTCATTATCAGTTTCGTTATCTTCATGTATCTGCTCAACGAGTGGTTCTTGAAACCGATCGGCGACGTCATCGAGAAACGCGAAAGATTGATTTCCGGCAACATCGAAAATGCAAAGCAGCTCCGCGAAGAAGCGGTAGTTCTTGTCGAGGACCACGAAAAACGGCTGGTCACGATTCGAGAAGAAGCTCAAGCTGTCATCAGCTCGGCAGTAACCGCTGCTCAATCGGAGAGGAACAAACAACTTTCCGCTCTTAAAGAGCAAGGCCGCAAGCGCTTGGAAGTGTCCAGAAAGGCTTTGTCTGATGAAAAGTCGGTGCTTCTCGATAATCTTGTCACCGAGGAAGCTCAGCTTGTCAAAGGCATTGTAGGGAGACTGTTGGGCGAAGGTGCCGCAGTCGAAATTGATCCTGCGTCCGTGAAGCACGCACTGGAGGAAGCTGTCTAATGTTTTTCTTCTTTGCAGAAGCTCACCATCACCCTGGACTGATAGACGTAATTTTCGACTTCAAAAGTAATGTCATAAACTGGCTCTTCCTTGTCGGTTTTCTGATTTACGCCTGGAGCAAAATGGTTCCACCGATGCTCGAAAAACGAGCCAAATCGATAGAGGATGCCATCGCTTCGTCGAAGCAAACACAAGCGGAGTCGGAGGCTTTCCTTAAAGAGCAAAAAGGTAAGCTGGACAACGCGCAAAAAGAAGCCGACAAGATCGTTGATGAAGCCAAGGTAGTTGCACAGCAACTAAAAGCCGAGATCGAATCGCAGACCAAGCGCGAAGTCGCCGATCTCGAGAAAAAATTGGAAGCAGCGATTGATAACGAGCGTCTGATGATTGTCACAGAAGTACGCTCGGCTGCTGCGAAAGCGGCGGTTGAATTGTCGCGGGTTTACCTGGAAAAAAATGTTACTGAAGCAGACAACAAACGTTTGCTTACGCAGTTTATGCAGCAGCTCGATAGCTTGAGCGGTCCCGAAGGCACTTCTTTTGCGCCTGGCACCGCCCTCGGTGTATCGAGCCGATCGGAAAAATAGGCGGAGGCACTGGATCAATGAAAGGCGAGTTGGCAGCAGTTGCATCACAGTACGCAGAGGCGGTACTAGAGCTGGCTGAACAAGCCGATAAGAGCGGGCAAATCGCCGAACAAGTTTTTTCCGATCTGAAAGGCATCAATCAGTCGTTCGCAAGCACCCCTGAGATCCAGATCATTCTGAGTCATCCAGGCGTAGCGCCGGAAACAAAGACGAATATTTTGCTGAAGGCATTTGAAGGCAAGGTCAACGAGATCACTTACCGACTGCTCAGGCTCCTGGCGGAACGCCGCCGTCTTGAGCTTCTCAAGGAGATCGAGAATAAGTACGCGGACCTACTTCGTGCGCGCAACAACATTGTGAGCGCACGATTGTCGTCTTCCAAAGAGCTCACTCAATCGGAAGTCGCGGACATTAAAGCTCGTTTGACTGAACATCTCGGCAAGAAATTGGAGCTCGATGTCGTAGTAGATAAAACTCTCCTGGGCGGAGTAGTTCTTCGTCTCGGCGACCAGGTAATAGACGGCAGTTTGAAAGGCAAATTGGCAGCCATCGAAAAACAACTTTTAGCAGTTTAAGAAACTGATTCGAACAGATAGAACACATTGGAACATTCGGTAAACAAAGAGGTTAGAGGACAAAACAATGGCAATCAGACCGGACGAAATCACCTCGGTTTTGAAGGCACAACTTGAGCAATACAAGGCGCAGCTTGATGTTCGAAACGTAGGCAGCGTGCTCCAAGTCGGCGACGGTATCGCCCGTGTCTATGGTATGGAAAAAGCGATGTCCATGGAACTCGTCGAATTTTCCGATGAAGAGAAAACGATGGGTATGGTGCTCAACCTCGAAGAAGACAACGTCGGTGTTGTAATCCTCGGTGACGGCCGCAAAATCTACGAAGGTATGGAAGTGAAGACCACCGGTCGTATCGCTTCGGTTCCGGTAGGTGAAGGCGTGCTCGGACGCGTGATCAACCCCCTCGGTCAGCCGCTCGACGGCAAAGGACCGATTGCGTCCAGCGAGTTCGCTCCCATGGAAATCATCGCCCCTGGTATCGTCAAACGTAAGTCGGTTCACGAACCGCTGATGACCGGATTGACAGCTATCGATGCCATGATCCCGATTGGCCGCGGTCAGCGCGAGCTTATCATCGGCGACCGTCAGACCGGTAAAACCGCTATTGCGGTTGATACCATCATCAACCAGAAGAATCAGCCGAATAGACCGGTATGCATTTACGTCGCAATCGGTCAGAAGTCCAGCAACGTCGGTCGTATTCAAAAGATCCTCGAAGAAAAAGGGGCAATGGAATACTCCGTTATCATCCACGCCGCCGCTACCGATGCTCCGGCGCTTCAATTCCTCGCTCCTTACGCTGCGTGCGCAATCGGTGAGTACTTCATGAACAAAGGCGGCCACGCTGTCTGCATCTTCGATGACCTTTCCAAACACGCTCAGGCTTATCGGGCGATGAGCTTGCTGCTCAGAAGACCGCCAGGTCGTGAAGCTTTCCCCGGCGACGTATTCTATCTGCACAGCCGCTTGCTCGAACGATCGGCAAAACTGTCCGATGCCATGGGCGCAGGAAGTATGACTGCGCTGCCTATCGTAGAGACACAGGCAGGCGACGTCTCCGCTTACATCCCAACTAACGTCATCTCGATTACCGACGGACAGATCTTCCTTGAGACAGACTTGTTCTACGCCGGTATCCGTCCTGCTATCAACGCCGGTGTCTCGGTAAGCCGGGTCGGCGGCGCCGCTCAAACAAAAGCCATGAAGTCGGTAGCTGGAAAACTCAGACTCGACCTCGCCCAGTTCAGAGAATTGGAAGCGTTCGCGCAGTTTGCCTCCGACCTCGACAAAGCCACACAAGATCAGATTCGTCGCGGTCAAAAGCTGATGGAAGTTTTGAAACAGCCTCAGTTCCAACCGCTTACCTTGTCGGAGCAGGTCTCGATCATCTATGCTGCCAACGGCGGAGTTCTCGACGATGTCGAAAACAGATCGATCCAGCGCTTTAAAGAAGAATGGTTCAAGTATCTTGCCGCTCAGGCCAAGGACGTTTCTGCAAAGCTGATGACCGGCGACAAGATTAGCGAAGAGCTGGAAACAGAGTTGAAAGAGCACCTCGTTAAGTTCAAGCAAAACTTCTTCCAGAAGTAATGCTCGACTTGAGCTGATTTTTAAGAGGCACCAAATACAATGGCAAACCTGAAGGTAATTAGGCAGCGAATCAAGAGCGTTCAATCGACGCAGAAGATCACTCGCGCCATGCAAATGGTGGCAGCCGCTAGAGTACGAAGAGCTCAGAACAGAACGCTTGCGGCGAGACCTTTCACCCAAAAAATAGTGGAAGTTCTTCAGCAGGTGGTATTTGAAGCAAATGCGCTCGATTTGCAAGAGCTACCACTTCTCGTGAGGCGTAAAGAGATCAAACGAGTCGCTCTCATCGTTCTTACCTCCGATCGCGGATTGTGTGGATCTTACAACACCAATGTTTTGAAAGCGGCGGTTAAAAGGATCCAGGAGCTGCGCGATCAAGGAAAAGAGGTAGCGCTAATCACGGTCGGTCTGAAAGCGGCCGGCTTTTTCAAACGAATCAAAATCGAAAAGATCAAGTCCTACACCAATCTTCCCGCCATTCCGACTTACGAGACCGCTAAGCTTATCGCTGAGTTCGCCTGTGATCTCTACACTCACGGCAAACCTCTGGAAGGCGAAGGTAGTTATGATGAAGCGGCTAGAGTCGATGCGGTTGAGATCGTCGGAACCGGTTTCATCAGCCTGAGCAGGCAGGTTGTTCGCAAGTTCAACTTCTTGCCGGTAGATCTGCCGGCTGGCGTCGATCACAGTCCAATGAGTGCAGAGACGATTTTCGAGCCGAATCTTCATGAACTCATGGAGGCAGAGCTGATTCCGAAGTATGTGGACAACGTCGTCTATCAGTCTTTGTTGGAAGCTTCCGCGTCAGAGCTGGCTTCCAGAATGTCTGCTATGAGCAATGCTACTACCAATGCCAAGGAGTTGATTCAGACTCTTACCCTCGTTTACAACAAGGCTCGTCAGGCTGACATTACCCAGTCACTTCTCGAAGTCGTAGGCGGAGCCGAGGCTCTGAAGAGCTAACGCGTCAATAGAAAACGATCAAGACTGAGATATTGAACCTTTTCCGGTGTTCAATTGTATTGGCATACTCTGCGAGTGTCTCTTTCCCTTCGATCACCTCGTCTCTCGCATGAAGTATCTCATGGTGAGTGAGGGCGGACCGATGTCCGGCAATGTTTATTACAATGCCAGCGGCTTTCAGTCAGAATGAGCTATCGAAATTGAATCGACTC
>CAZISK010000262.1:0-9174 GCA_964541355.1 uncultured Candidatus Obscuribacterales bacterium | reverse complement strand
TGGTCACCGCAGGGAGTGGCAGACACGGTCATTTTTGTGTCCGCGTTGCCACGGGGGTTGATCCAGTGTGTGCTGGTGAGATCTTTGGATTTGAGAAATGAAACGGTTCCTTCCCTGGAAAGCTCGACGGTTCCCAGCTTGGTGCGCCCATCAGGACAGTTTACAGTCGCCACAAATCGTCCAGCCGGCGTCTTGCTAAGTTCGATCGGTCCTCTTCTTCCGAGTTGTCTGTTTAACTCATCGTGCTCGATTACCACTCGAGTCGGCGTATCTTCCTTTGGTTTGAAGAAGCGTTCGATCTTCAGTCCAGCATTTGGTATTTCTCGAGAGTAAATGAGATTCCCTTCTTTATCACATTTTGTTTGATCTTTATTCTCATAGGTCCGTGTAATGCTTCCGTCTTTTTTGACCTGGCGGTCATAAAGGGCAATTGAAGAGTCATCGTCTATCGTCAAACCTTTTTTGCCGTCTCTTGAGACATACTCGCCAACGTCGTTCCGCCTATACTCTGTCGGTGCTGCTCCAGGTTTTTTGTATGTAATTTTGCCAGGCTCGTCGCTATCTTTTTCGTACGACAGTGTGAATATGCTCTTATCGGCTCTTGTCACCTGTTGAACTTTTGCTGAGGCGCCTTCGGCGCCGAGTTTGCTCAGGATTTCCAGACCGTCCTGTCGGACCTGGTGTGCCACCTTACCTTTGATCACAGTCTTACTTGAAGGTGGATCGCCATGTTCATTGATGAAGAAGACTACTTCTCGAGCCTTTCCTTTTGCGTTGATGATAAGCCCTTCGGCGATCTCTTCTTTTGATGATCCAGTCGCCCAGGTTGTGGATCGTCGGCCGTCATCTTCGGTGTAAATGCCACCTGTGCGATCTTGACCTGGCACCACTACCTTTGCGCCTGCTTCCAGTTCGTCATCGCCGCCCTCGATGTCGAGGTCAAGATTTGCCTTGCCGAATTTATCGATGAATAATTCGATTTGTGCCTTGCTTGCTTTCGGACCAAGCCTTGCTTCAGCAAGTGCACGAACGGTAATTTTTTCTTTCACTTCGAAATCGGAATCGAACCTGGCCAGTCGCGGCAAGCTGCCGTCTGTAGTTAGCCGCAGATCTTTTACGCTGTCTTGAAGGAGCAGCTCCGCTTCCCTGGCGGAGACGCGATCGGCTGGGGCTACAAGCTGAACAGGAGCCAGCTTGTCACCCGACAGTCCTGTTTTTTCCGCCACAAGACCAGTCTTGGCGGTACGATTCGCCAGGCTCGCGAATAAGTCCGCCCCCCAGCTAGACGGGACCTGCGGCTCGTCTCGTTGCCCTGGCCTATCTTTAGCAGCCCCTAGATCGAAAAGGGAAAGCAGGCAGAGCGGATCAGGCTTCTTTTCCTTCGCTGCGTTCGAGTTGCCTCCAAAAAATTCTGCCTCTGTCTGGTTCTGTCTGTTTGTCATAGATTAAAACTCCTAGCGTTACTCAAAAGTAAATCGCCATTGTTGAGCGAATGTGACATTAGTTAGTTTGATTCTCAAAAATCAGCCTGCAATTGAGCTTTAATGTTGGCAGCAAGCATCGAAATGCAGACAGGACTAGTCACTGAGTCCAATTCCAGTCTCAAGTACAGAGGCGTGGTACTAAAACGAAAGCGGGGCGCCGATTGCTGTTTCTAACTCGGCCCATGCTTTTTGATATTCTACGACCGTATCGAAGTAGGCTTTCATGGTGTTGATGTACGCTTGCTGACCGACGATGGCGTCTCCGATATCAGCTTGGCCGCTTTCGTAACGCTGTTGAGCGAACTGCGTTACGCGCTTGGCGTCAGCAAGAAGATGCGATTGAAAATGGTTGATGTTGTATCTTGCAGTAACCAGATTTTCATAGGCGAGATAAACATCTTTTTTCACCAACGTTCTCGTTCTTTCGATTGCATCTTTCGATTGAGCGAGTGCTGATTTCGCTTGCGCAATCTCTCCTTGTCGACGGTAAAAAACAGGTATGTAGACGTTGACATTCAAGTAGGCGCCATACTGTTGTTGGATTGGAATCTCCGCGTGGCTGTAGGCTCTATACGCAAACCCGGAGTCCAAAAGCATATCTGGAATCGCTTTGCGTTTTTCGAGGCTCAGGGCTTTTCGGTCAATATATTCATTCTGTGGAGAAGCAATTCCAGACGCAGTTGTAACACGGGACTTGTTACGGTCGCGTGTTGAAAATTCGCATTCAAGATGAATAAAAGAAAAGAATTGCCGAACAACGAGATGCTATTTCTTCTTTTGCCCGCCGATCGACATCTTCCCGTAATAGTTCTGATGGTAGACTTCGGCGGCATAGAAGGTCGTCGCCGGCTCGAGCAATCCCTGGCTGGATTCTTTATCGAAGCCGAGCTCGGCTAGCACCTCAGAGGCTTCCCGCTTCTGGTCATCGCCGTGATAAAAAATAGCCGACCTGTATTGGAAGGATCTGTCACCCTGAAATTGACGGGGTTTAAACTCCTTCAGGTATTTGCGAATCAGGTCTTTGTAAGTTAGCCTATTCGGGTCGAACAGCACCTGGACCGCTTCTGCATGCCCCGTTCGACCGCCACATACATCTCCGTAAGTGGGATCCTTTGTTGTTCCGCCAGTGTAACCGGAGGTTGCATGCTTTACACCTTCGATTCGTTGAAGCGCCGCCTCAACACCCCAGAATCAGCCAGCGGCTAGCGTGGCTTTTTGCAGGTTGCCCTGATCGGGGAGCTTGGCGATGGACGTGTCTTTGTAAAGCATGGTCAAAACCAGGTAGCCAGCGATTAGTATTAAAACGGAATTGAATGCTGCCGTCATTGAATGAATGCTCTAGCGTCTGTGTAACTTCATTGTACCAATGGTTTTAATGCTCGCTCAAATACAATAATTCTTGCACACTGGAGCTGTCACAGGCAACAATGGGTCTGGATTGCCGGCTCCTCGAATATCTGGTCTGCCTTTCGAAAAAGAGTCTACACTGCGCTGCACTACTCGCTCGAACAGAACGGCTTCTGTCATTGCGGCGGTTTAATCGGTCGATTCATCTTCTTCCTCTTGTTCCGGATAGTTTTCACCAAGCGCTCGCAGTTCTGCCCTCGCCATTTTCCCGGAATAATAATAGGCAGAGTCTCGATTCTCAGCTACTTTTTTCAATTCTGTTTTCGCCAATTCAGTCTTGCCGGCGAGAAGCAGATTAACTCCATAAACAAAACGTGCCGTCTCATCCTGGTACCTGTTTTTCTTCTTGTATGCGGCTGCCTTTTTCATTAGTTCGGCGTGGGTGAGATCGCCTAACAAGTAATGGACGCATGGCTCGGGCCATGTGTCGTCTTTGTCGAATATCAAAGCTTTTTTGTTCCTTCTAAGCGCGTCTTCCAGCACCTTGCGCGCCTTTTCCTCCTGGTTTTTGTGTCGCAAAGCGAACGACCAGTAGATGGCCCCATAGAGATCAACGGTCTTGTCGATCGACTTGGCATCATAATCGAGTTGGAAAGCGCGACAGGCAACAGTCCAATCAGCTTTTCGCATGGCTTCGAATGCTGCTGTGTGTGATGACCGTCTCAATGCATCTTTGAGAAATGCAACGAACATCCTGTCAGATTGCCAGGTTGTACTGTCGACAACCGCGCCGTTCGGCAGCGTGATGTAAACACCTGGACAATAGGTTGCGCGCAGAGTGCTCTTTATTGACTTTGACAGAGCATCACTTTTCTCTCCCTTAAGCTCCACTTTGATCGGGATATAGGTTTTATTGATTAGCGCCGCGACTTCTCGATTTTGAAACAGCAAACTATCGTAGATATCAGTAAAGATCTTATTCCATTGATCGCCGGTGTCACAAAGAAAGTACAGTCTTGGGGTCGCCAGTAGGTCCGTGCGCGATTTGTCTATCGGCTTCGGTTGACCCCAGGCGATCATTTTTTCCGGAACGGAGTGAAAAAAGGTCGCATAATAGACTACGGCTCCACGCAACAGGAACAGTACGATGCACGCAATGAGCAGCGTAAGCGGAACGACATTGGTTCGCCCTCGTTCAATCGTTAGCATAGAAAAATTCTCTGTAGGACATGATCAGAGTGCTCAATGTCAGGTATAAAACAATGTTAGATACATAGATTACTATGCTTGCAATCGGCAGAGTCGACGTGTTGATAACGTGATAAGAATCCATTCCGACAACAAATATAGTGAAGAGCAATTGTCCCAGTGCCGTCACGGTTTTCGAGACGTGCTCAAGCGAAAGCGAATCGACGAACGATGCAGTGCCAACAAGCATCGTCAGAATGAACACCGCGTACATGTAGATAATAAATACGAAAACGGCGATTCTCTGCGGCATTGACGAAATGAAAACGATAAGGGCAGTAAATCCAAATGCGTTTAGAAGAGCGTCAGCGATTGCATAGCCGTCCAGAATGTTATTTGGGTGACCTGCCCAGAAAGCTGAGCAAGTAAAAGCGACGCTATACGCAAGCACCGTCTGTAATATCATGATTGCCAAAACAAAAATAGATCCGGTCAACCATTTCGTCACCACATAAGACCAGCGGGCAATGGGGCGTGAGAAAATCAGTGACAAATACTCGCCATCCTTGCGACGTTGCGAATTAGCAACCTGAGGACTGATTACAGAATAGGAAACTATTATCGCTACCATCGGACCGAATAGACAGGAGCGAGCAATCTCCTTAGTCACCGCCGCATCGACACAAAGCATCAATCCGATAAGAAAGGAGAAAAATACGAGTGCTATTCCACCGACCAACAAATTAACCCAGTGCAGGTACCGTATCATGGTGAAGAGAAAAATAGCTTTATTCATCTCGCTTCACCGCACCCTTTTCGTCGTCGGCTCGCCTGTCATCGATTTTTTTGTCCACCCTGAAGAGGTCGGATAGTCCGCGTCTATCAAAGAAAATTTCTTCGATAGCGATATGGTTCCTGACGAAACTTTCAATAACGTGCGCAGCATCCTGCCGACCATTCAAGACGATCTTGCAGTGCTCGTCGGTGAAATCGGCAAGTGTGACACCGCACTCAACCATCGCGGTGCTGAGAACTTCCGCATCGGGAGTAACTCCGTTCGCCCAGCGAGCAATCATCATTTTACTGTGAATATTGCTAATGCTTTCTTGCGTCTCCATTTTGCCTTTTCGAATGAAGGCGAATCGAGTGCAAACTCGTTCAATCTCGTCGAGATGGTGCGAGTTGACTATCACAGTGACGCCCTGCTTGCGAAATTGCGTAAGCACATTCCGCACCATATCCATACCCGGCGGATCCATCCCGGATGTAGGTTCGTCAAGAAAACATATCTTCGGTTTGCCAACAATTACTTGAGCAAGGCCGAGTCTTTGCAACATTCCTCGCGAATACTTAGATATCTGCCTTTTGGCGACGCTTTCGAGTTCGACTGATTCCAGCGCATTCTTTAAGTCCGCTTTCGCCGTGGGATCATTGGACCTTCCTGCAAGCATCTGATGAAACGTCAGAAATTGCGTGGCGTTCATCCACGATTCGAAACTCGGTCGCTCTGGAAGAAAACCGGTGGCTTTTCGAACATCGATATGATCCGGTGCCTTACCAAATATTCTGATACGCCCGCGATTGATTCTTAGAAGCGCGAGCATGCATCCCATCAACGTGGTCTTGCCCGCCCCGTTGGGTCCGATAAGCGCGAATACGTCCCCGTTTTCAACTCGAAGATTGACACCATCAAGCGCTTTGATGCGTCCGAAGTAATACGATTTGATCAACCCCTCGACGATGACTGCCGGAGGTGGTTGATGCTCGTCAATGGCTGCGACTTCGTCGGTGGACATAAAGGGTGGCACCTGCCGATTCCCACAATTAATCTCAGGTTGGGGCGGAACTACCGCAACAGTCTCCCTCTTGGGCATAGGGATTCGAAATCATAGCACGGTTAGCGAGCTCCTGATTGCCCTTCCGTGAAGCCGGAACCAGTGGGTCTCAGCAGCGCTACTTTTCGTCGATTGTTGGCAACTGTCGTCCGAAGTACAGGACGGGAGTAGATCCTGGCAGATGGTGGGAGTCGCCAGTCATTTTACGTGATATGGCGGTAGCATCTCGATCCCTGGTGGTGGTGGGAAAATCAACATCTGATCGAAGCCTGATAGCGGATATGGTGCTCCCTTCACAGCAATCAGCGGATGTTTTCCCAACTCTCCCTTTGTTGGTACAGCTACCGGTTTTGTCACACCACAAGCAAACGGATACAAAGTCGTTGGTGGTCTTCCGAAAGCCATATCGGAACCGAAGATAACCGTTGAGCAACCGGCCTTTCGAAGAAGCGCTCCGGCTCTTGGATTGTCCTTCATGTCGACACCATCGATGACATGAAGCATGCCGGCAATTAATATGACTTTGTTTTGTTCGTCTGCCTTGAGGATCTTCTGAATGGAATCGGCCATCGCTTTTTCGCGGTCCGGGTTACCTACGTCATTGTCTTCCGCATCGACGGCGACTAGCTTAATACCAGCATCTCTAGCTGCTTTGAGAACGGCTATATAATCTTTATCGTGAAACGGCTTCGGCATCTTTTTCAAGTCCGCTTCGTCGAATTTGCCGTCTTTCATAAATCGGTCAAGATATTCTTGATACGATGGAGGCATCTCGAGTGCCAGATGAGTAGCGCCTGCTGCTTTCAATTTTGGAATTGTTTCGGCAATCATTTTGCGCAAGGCATTAGGACTGGGAACATGTTGCTCGCCAATGGCAAGCACTCTGGAATCTTTCATCGCATCCACAAGCGCTTGAGCGGGGTCTTTGCCGTTTTTGTTAATGTCCTTCTTGATCTCTGAAATCTTATCCTTATCTTTTATGATGAGCGATAACCATTCAGTCTCGTAGTCAGCAACTTCCTCTTTTATGAACGGCTCCTTCTGTTTATCCCCCTTCTTCTCAGGGGTCTTATCTTTCGGGTCATCGCCCTTTTCAAAGTAAACGAATTCCGAAGAAGTCAGAGAGTCCAACAGATTTCGAGAATCCTCCTTGGTGAAAGAATTGATCGCGCGAATTTCGGCGAGCGAACTGCTATTGAGACCAATTGAACGGTGTTCCGATGTCCTGGGTTCGCTAGCGGGCATGAATTTGTCTATTGTTGTTATGTGAGGTTCGGAATCTAGGCTCATATTGTTCACCAACGAAGTAACCAGCCTGCGCTGCTGTCAATAAGGCGCTGGGGCGACTCGGAAACAAGCGATTCTTCTTTAGTTTGCAGACATGCTTATCAGCCAGAAATCGGGCCATCGCCTTTGACGACTTCCAGCATAAATCTTGATAATGACACCAAGATGGCATGAAGAGCGAACGGGTTTTATTGTGCATACATCAAAGCACTCAAGCGTTATCATTTCAATACGTGAAAACGCAACAATGTCCTAATCAGGAGACTGATACCGTCCACTAAGCTTGTGACATTGGCATTCGATTAAGTTTCGCGATAAGATAGCAGCCCATCGCTGGTTGAGACGGTTTGTATGGACGAAAGGAAAGAAAGTTCGTGTATCAAAATTCAAGGAGGCGTCGTTCGCGGAGCGACGCTTGAATTGGGCAATCACGATTTGCCGGATGTCATTTACGATAGAGCGTTTTTCCAAAACTGTGTGCTGGATATTTGCGGCGCTGAATTCAGTATCGTTGATGCCAACTTCTTGAATTGCCAAATCAAAGTGCGAGACAAAATCACAAACATGCGATTTCTTGAAGCTGTTTTTGAGCGTTGCATTTTTGAAGGAGCCTATGCCTGCTGCAGCTTCGGGCACCGTCGTGGTGAGTCTAAGACTCCCAACGCCTATTACCGCAACTGCGATTTCTCGAAAGCGATGCTCGATCTGTGCAGCTTTTTCGAAGGAGATACCGATTCAGTCGTCTGGCCAACCTGGCCGAATTTCGTCGTTCTCAACCCCAGGCAAAACAAGCAAGATTGGCTGAGCATCCAGTTACCTTACGAGCTGAAAGATTTGCAGCATGTTATCGCCGGTGATTCGAATTCATTTTCGGAAGGCGATGAGGATACAAATTATGACTCGATCAGTGCACCAAAAGCGGTGACAGTGGACCTGGCAAAGTACAAAGAAGTCGACCCGGATTCAATCCAGAGTCTTATCCGGAACAAGACGTACATTGTTTGGAATGATTGAATCGCTTTGTGTTGGTCGAAAGTCTTCGAATAACTCGAGCCGCGTTGCCTCGGTTTGTGGCCTGATTGCTCATTGTTTTTTGTCGCTGCGCCTGCGGAAGCGTACCTCGATACCTAATTCTTTTGCCACTCTATCACCCTCCGCCGATCTCCCTGCGCGATCCAGATAGCGGACCAGACCGTCGCCGAGATTTGCGACATCCGATGGCTGTTTCTCTTGCGCGATCTTCACCGCCTGTTCCATCAAAGGTACAGCCAGGTCGGCGCCCCCAGCATGATAGAGTTGGCTTGCCTTGTTCTTGTAGACATCGATCATATCAGGGTGATTTGGGTCTCGCTTGTGTCCCTGTCGATCGGTCCTGTTGGCACAATATTTCAAGTCATCTTGCACAAGTGAGTTTAACGCCTTTGGATTTCTTGAGTGCTCGTAGAAGTTCGAAAGAGAATGCCTCAGTGCAAGCGATAAATCACTATCTAAATCGCCTTTCCCTTTGACACGATCGTAGCTTTGCTGAAGTTCTGTCGCCAGGATTTTGGTTTGCTCATTTTTTGTATTTAGATCGTTCAAATACATGATGGAGGTTTTTCCGTCAGCGACAGCAACATCTATGAGATGTTCGTGGAGTTTAGCGACTGCGAAATCGAGGACTGGTCCATCACCCATGCCGCGCTGTTTGATGTGCGCCGACAGGACGCTCCGACATGGGATCACATTAGCGATTTCTTCTTGCGCGATGACGGCGTTCCGCCGGATGCGGTTGCCGGTGACGGAACCGCATCGTCGTTCCTGAAAGTCAAGAACAATGGCCGCGTGGATGATCTGTACTACTTCAACTACTACATGATCGACTGCGCGAGCGGCGATACCTCGGACTATTTGCTCGACTCCACTCGGATTTTACAGTCAGAGTCGCCGACGTTTTCACACGGTGCCGGAAATGACCTCGGCTTCTCCGCGCCAAAGTAGACTTCGTTATTATCAGGAGGCTTCATGCCTTTTCTCATCATACTAATTCTGGC
>CAZISK010000261.1:0-9176 GCA_964541355.1 uncultured Candidatus Obscuribacterales bacterium | reverse complement strand
GAAGAAGAGATTGCCGAGTCGATGGAGATCAGCGTAAGCAAGCTGCGCGAAATTGTGAAAGTGGCTCAAGAGCCAATCTCGCTTGAAACACCGATCGGCAAGGAAGAAGACAGCAAGCTTGGCGATTTCATCGAAGACAAGGAAGCTGAGACTCCAGCAAGTTCGGTGACTCAAGAGCTGCTTCGTGAAGATATCATTGAAGTCATGGCTGGACTGTCTCCCCGCGAGCGTGATGTTCTGCGCTTGCGCTTCGGTCTGGATGACGGCAGGACGAGGACTCTTGAAGAGGTTGGACAGCTTTTCGGCGTCACCCGCGAGCGTATCAGGCAAATTGAAGCGAAGGCGCTGAGAAAACTGCGCCATCCGAATCGCAGCCGCCGGCTCCGCGAATACATCGACGACTAGGCTCCACTCAAGAGTTTCTAAACTGAACAGGTTGCTTCGATCACGGCTTTAGCCGCCTGAGAGACGCTGACGCTTGTTCGCTTTGCTATTCAATCGGCGATATGCGCCAATAAAAATCGACTCCAAAGAGCCGGAGCTTCGAACACCAGATACGGTGCTTCGTTCAACGAGACGCACCGGCGTCGTCGTCTGGAGCTACCTCTTCGCCCAACTTGTGAGCGCTGCGATCGATGAGCGTGAGCACCTTTTGCAGCTGCTCGATAGTGACCGGTTTGCTCAAGAAATCATCCATGCCCGAATCTAAGCACTGGTCCCTGACCGACTTTTGGATGCTGGCTGTCATTGCGATGATCGGCGTATGTTTAGAGGTGTCTTCGCTCTCTTTCTCGCGGATTCTCTTGGTTGCATCATAGCCGTTCATGATCGGCATCTGGCAGTCCATCAAGATCAGATCGTACTTTTCTTCCTGGTGCTTCTTAACGGCCTCCGATCCGTTGCGCGCCAGGTCTACGGTATAGCCAAGGTGTGAGAGTGTGCGCTTCATTACTTGCAGAAGGAATTTATTGTCTTCGACTACCAGTACCTTCAAGGTTCGCTTGTCGCGACCTCCTGCTTTTGGCGTCTCCGGCTTGCCTTCGTCGCTTTCATCATCGACTGCTGCGTATGATTCGTTGTCTAGCGTTCCATACATCACGTCGAAGATGCTTGCGATCAGCGAGGCTTGTCGAACCGGCTTTCCTAAGTAAGATGAGAAGCCTTTCTTCCATAGATCATCGCTGGCTACACACTGATCTTGTTGTGTGAGATAGATCAAACGTGTTCGAGAGATGGTCGGATCTTCTTGAATCTCGGCGGCCAGCTTTAGGCTGTCTGCGCCTTTGGAAAGTCCGATGATGGCGACATCGTAGGGTGTGTCTTTCAATCTGGCATGACGCAGCATCTCGAGCGCCTCGTCAGAATTGGCAGCCGCGCTTGTGTGGAAGCGTGCCGCCTTGAGGTAGCTTTGCACTATCTGTCTTGTGTTGCGCGTGTCGTCTGCAATCAATACCCTGAGCCCGACCAGGTCTGATGCCATTGTCGGCAATGGCAGCGCTTCGAGAAAACGCTTGTTGGTCGAGCGCTTCAATCGGATTGAAAACCAGAAGGTCGAACCTCTGCCTTCGTCGCTTTCGACACCCATCTGTCCGCCCATGAGCTCGACCAGGCGTTTTGAAATCGTCAAACCAAGACCCGGACCTTCGTCGCTTGTATGTTGGGAAGTCAGTGTGAACGGCTGAAATAGATTAGCCAACTCTGATTCACTAAGTCCAGGACCGGTGTCTACAACAGAGAATCGCACCAACATCGACAGATCATCATAAGACTCTTTGGTGGCTTGAACGCTTATTTCGCCGCGCTTTGTGAACTTGATGGCATTGCCGAGCAGATTGAGCAATATCTGTCTAATCCGCACCGGGTCGCCTTGCAGCATCTCCGGAATATATGGGTCTATGAACGACATTATCGACAGACCCTTCTTGGATGCCGCCTGACAGACTAGATCGGCGGTTCCCTCAATCAAGCGAACAGGTGAGAAATCCTTGATATCGAGCTCGACCTGTCCGCTCTCGAGCTTCGAATAGTCAAGCACGTCGCTCACCGAATTGAGCAGGCTCTCGGCGGAAGCGTTGATGATCTCGACCAGATCGCGCTGCTCGTCGTTGAGTGGGGTGGTCTTTATAAGGTCGATAGTGCCGATGACAGCGGCTATCGGCGTCCTGATTTCATGACTCATTTTGGCGACGAATTCGGACTTGTACGCGGCCGCCTGCATCGCCTGGTCGCGAGCAAGGGTCAGGGTGTGTGACAGCGAATCTAGATCCTTATTGGCCGCTGCCAGGTCTAAAATGCGTTTTTCCAAATCCTGATTGAGTTGATGAATCCTGGTGTCTGATGCCTGGCGCTCGATTGCGTATCGGATTGCCCGACCCAGAAAGGTCGGACTCAGTTCACCCTTGATAATGTAGTCTTGTGCACCGGCCTGCACTGCCTGCAATGCCAGCCTCTCGTCATCGTCGGCCGTCAGGACAATGAGCGGCAATGAAGGATATGTCAGCCTGACGGCACGAAATGTGTCAAGATGCTCCGAATCCGGAAGATTCAAATCAATTACGACGGCGTCGAAGTCGTCATGCAGGGCGAGCTGCTTCAACCCTTCCGCCAGGCTGCCGGCACACGATATTTTGTAAGAGGCGCGAGAGCTTCTATCCAGCAGGCGCTGGAACAGCTTCGCGTCAAGCGGATTGTCTTCAATGAGCAACAGCTTGAGGGTCTTATCCATGAACGTATTATCTCGCTTTCGCCGAATGTGTCAAATCGATCAATGGATCCTGGATAAAAAGCTATGTAGCACAATTTGGCTGTCTTGACGCCTGCATGTTTTTGACTAGTTATTCTTCTGATCAAAGCATACATGAAGGATTCGCGACCCACTGCTTTAATGGCGACATTACCAACCTTCATCTTCCGGAAGCCATTCGAGTATCTCCGGTGGTCTGCGGAGCTCTTCGATGACTTCGTACAGCTCTGCTGCTTGCTGAGCCCGAACAGCTTTTTCCGGTACGGACAAAACTTTTGCTGTTAGAGCTCGAGAGCCTAATTCAAGGTGAACGGTATCACCTTCTTTGATCACCAATCCCGACTTCGCCACTCTATTGTTGACATAGACGCGACCTTGTTCACAAGCCATTTGTGCAACAGTGCGTCGCTTGATTAGACGCGAAGTCTTCAGCCATTTATCCAGTCGCAAAGACGAATTTCTCCAGAGGCAAACCAATCAAGAGTAGCATTGCGGGCGGTGTTTTTCAGGTCACGAAAGGCTGTTGTAACGACTTATATCTCGGCACTTGTGCTACAGAGTCTGTGTAAGCACATCCAGTAGCAATTGATGAGTTGAGGAATTTGAAACGAGGAACCGGGCTCTTCACCCACACCGCGGGCAGTGCCTTCAAACCGTTTGTTTATCTGGCTGGATTGTCGCAGGGGGTCATTCAATCCGACACATTGATAAATGATGGTGAGCTCTTGATCGAGCAGCCCAACAGCAAGCCCTACAAACCGAAGAACTATGATGGCAAGTTTGGCGGTTGGCTGGCACGGACAGCTCTAGCGACCTCACGCAATGTTTGCAGTTTCCGAGTCGCTATGGCCAGCGGTCTCGGCAACGTCATAGACATGGCGCACGCTGCCGGCATACGCAGCCAGCTCGATTCATATCCCTCGCTCGCGCTAGGTTGTTGTGCCGTGACTCCGCTTGAGATGGCGAAGGCATACGCATCGCTGGGGCGAGGAGGAGTGTGCATGGCTCCCCATGCCATTCGCCGAATCGCAAATGAAAAAGGCGAGACCGATCGTGAGTTTCGCGCTACAGCCAGTACGAATCTGCCGACGGAACAAACCACGCAGCTAGTCGATGTCTCAGAGGACGTCGTCAGATGCGGTACCGGAACCAGCGCGCATCCCAGGAGTAGCGGTTGCGGGTAAAACTGTTACCTCTAACGACTCGAAGGATATCTGGTTCATCGGATTCATTCCGGACGTCGTCACGGCAGTATCGGCTGGTAATGATCTCAACAAGCCTGTCAAGGGAGTCCGGGTTACCGGAGGAACTGTCATGGCTGAGATCTGGCATGACTACATGCTCTCCTACTTGAAGACGCATAAGCCCGAGCATCTAGCCTTCACTAAACCGTCGGTGAAATTGGCTTCGACTATGCCAAACTGCAGTGATTAGGAGCTGTTATCTACCGGTGTCGACCGGACTACGGCGATGTATTACAAGAATCCTGCTGCACTAGCTGCAGCACAAATCGACAACACCGACGTGCTCAATCAAATCGAGCAACGAGGAATTGCCAGGGCATTCGACATTCAGAAGGTCAAAGCTATCAAAAGGCTTCGTCAAAGCTACGTTGCCGCCGCGCAGGCGGGCGGCGATCAACAGTCTGAAGAGGAGCTTCTTCCCTCTATCGAGCCCCGATCTGCTGATCTGAATGCGACACCAGGCGTGGCACCAGACCGAGCACGATGGCGTAATGCCGAATCCCCGCCAGTTGCGCCGGAAAAACCATCCGAAGGACCGTCTGCCTTGAGGCTGGAGCGAATACCCGCGCCTTCCGAACACCCCAGTGCATCGGATTATTGGCAGCGTCACCACGAAACTGAGGCCGACGTCGGCGCCAACGCCGATGAGATTGCCGAAGCCGAAAATCATTCGCTGCATAGAGGCGTCCGTATAATTAATGACGTTGCCGGAGAAGGGGGAGGAGATTACACAGTCTGACGGTGTGACTTACATCCGTTAGTGTCAAGCAACACTTACAAAAAATATTCTGAGTACTTGCTGAAAACGCCCGCAAACCGGGCGTTTCGCATACTGTTATGAGTTGTGAATTGCGTAACTCAAGAGCTGTTTTGACAGGTTTAGACCGAACCTCGAAATACGGATGAAATCTTGATAGGTTTTATTATTGGTGTATCCTGTATCTGAGATAAAGTGTTGATAAGAGCACTTTTGGTATCCCAATTCGGCACAATACTGTGAATACAATTGCCCGGCATCGCGACACCTTCCTACCTGGCTGCGTCAGAGTGTCAAGTCTGACGGTGCTGTGTGTGCTGGTCTCTTGTCTCACGCTATGCGGTTGTGTCGAGAAAACCGTACCTGAGGTAGATGCTTCGGCAAAAGCGCCAGTGAGCGGTCCCAGGGTTTTGAAGTTAACGCCGGAAGCGGTCAAACGTATCGATCTCGTTACCGACAGCGTGGACCTGAGGACGGTTGGCGTGCCTCTCCATCTTACAGGGAGGATTGAGCCCGACGTTCACAAAGAGGTCGATATCCACACTCGAATCTCCGGAAGAATTACCGATATTTTGGTAAAACCCGGTCAGACCGTTGCCAAAGGTCAGCTTATGGCGCGCCTTGATAGCACCGAGATAAGCGACCTCGAGTCCGATCTATTGGAATCAACCTCGAAGTTAAAGATCGCTGAGATTCAAGAGGAGCGCGAACTTCAGATATTCGAGGAATTGCTCAAACGTCCGACACAATTAATTAGAGCCAGATCGCTCTTTAATGAAGCGAAGGTGCAACTCGAATTGTACGAGACTGAGTTCGAACGCATGAAAGACCTTCACGCCGAGAAGATCGCTGCGGCAAAGGATTTTATTTCGGCCCAGGCGAAACTGGCTCAGGCTAAGACTCAGTTTGAAGAAGCTCAGTCGATGCTGCAACGCGAGGAGCATCTATATAAAAATCGTGCCATGCTCAAGCGCGATTATCAGCTGGCTCAGGCGGAAGCTGATCGTATCCGCAATCATATCAATACGCTCGCCCAGCGACTGGTCTTTCTAGGTGTAGATAAGAAGATGCTTGCCGCCGTGACCACCAGCGGGAAGATAACGGGGACAACCAACATACTCGCCTCCATAGGCGGTATCGTTTCGTTTAGAGACGTTGCTTTTGGTGAGGTGGCTCAGCCTTCCAGTGTTCTGTTTACGATAAGCGATATGTCGACAGTTATGATCCAGGTCGATCTTCCTGAGGTGGATCTGAAAAAGGTAAAGATCGGAGACGTAGTCAAGGTTAAGGTTCCAAGCTATCCGGACGAAATCTTCGAAGGAACGATCAGCTACATGAGCGTGACAGTACATTCCGACACTCGCACGATTAACACTCGAGCCCGCCTCGAGAATCGGCAGGGCAAGCTGAAGAAATTTATGTTCGCCGAAATCTATCTGGAAGGCAGTCCGCAAAAAGTTCTTGCTTGCCCGAAGGATGCAATCCAGCAGCATGGAGAGCAGAAGATTGTTTTTGTAAGAACAACCGATGGCTTCGTGGAAAGACCGGTCATTACCGGACTCGAGGGCGACAAATACGTAGAGATAGTCAAAGGCGCCAAGGCCGGCGATCAGGTCGCTACGCAGGGAAGTTTGATGCTGAAGAACGAGATCACATTCCGCCATTCCGATGATTGAGAAGCTAATTCATTTCGCGCTCGTCAACAGGCTTTTAACGGCCGCTGCCATCCTTGGCGTGGCTTGCTTGGGCGTCTGGTCGATGCTGAAAATTCCAATCGACTCCTTCCCGGACGTCAGCAACGTGCAGGTTCAGGTGATCACAGAGCCTGAGAGCATGGCGACTGAGGAGGTCGAAAAACTGATCACCTTCCCCATCGAGACGGGGATGAACGGTTTGCCGAATATCACCAAGATCCGCAGCAACTCCAGCTTTGGCTTGTCTGTCGTCACCGTCATATTCGAAGACAGCACCGACGTCTATTGGGCGCGCAATGTGGTCAACGAACGATTGGGAAGTATCGAGTTGCCCGCTGGAGCTCCACGACCAATTTTGGGTCCCGTCGTCTCCACATTCAGCAATGTCTACGATTATTATCTCACGAGCGACCGCCACGACTTCACCGAGCTGAGGACAATTCAGGACTGGTATGTTGCGCGCAGGCTGCGCTCCGTCAACGGTGTCGGCAACGTGGTCAGCTATGGTGGGTTTGTTAAGCAGTATCAGGTCTATGTATCGCCCCAAGCTCTCAAGGCTTATGGGCTGTCGCTCAAAGAAGTTAATCAGGCGCTGGCGGTCAACAATGTCAACGCCGGCGGCAACTTCATTATTCAGGGTGGCGAAGAGGTCATCATTCGCGGTCTAGGGTTGATTGAAAACGTCAGGGACATCGAGCATATCGTGCTCAAAGAGGTTAATGGCGTTCCTGTCATGGTGAGCAAAGTGGCGCGCGTCGAGATTGGACCAGCCTTCCGGCGTGGCTCCGCGTCGCTTAACGGGAAGGGCGAAGTCGTCACTGGAATGGTGCTCACGCGTAAAGGGGTGAACACAAAGGCGGTCGTGGAGCGGGTCAAAGATTGCGTCAAAGCGATAAAACCAGATCTCCCCGAGGGCGTGCAGCTAACCACATATTATGACCAGACCGAGCTGGTCGATAAAACGATTGAAACCGTCAAAGAGATCCTGTTGTTCAGCGGAAGCCTCGTAATCGTCGTATTGTTTGCGGTTTTGCTCGACATTCCCAGCGCATTGATCGTCTCTGTCATCATCCCCCTTTCGCT
Organism: uncultured Candidatus Obscuribacterales bacterium; assembly: GCA_964541355.1. GTDB lineage: Bacteria > Cyanobacteriota > Vampirovibrionia > Obscuribacterales > Obscuribacteraceae > JADYXR01. The sequence goes on along the minus strand of CAZISK010000261.1, from coordinate 1,655 downwards.
TCTATTCAGCTTTGTTTTGATGAAGGTGACCGGATTATCAGCCAACCTGATGACGCTCGGCGCCGTTGATTTTGGTGTTGTCGTCGATTCGGGAGTCGTGATGGTGGAGAACATCTTCCGCCATCTCGCGGAGGCTTCTCATGGCGGCAAGCGGCCTAAGGATCGCTGGAGATTGGTGCTCAATGCCGCGCAGGAAGTCGGTAGACCGATTGTCTTCGCGTTATCGATTATCATCGCGGTCCATCTGCCTTTGTTCACTTTGGAAGGTGTGGAAGGCAAGATGTTCGGTCCGCTTGCGCTGACATTCATATACGCGCTGATTGGTGCACTGTTATGCGCTCTGCTTCTGATCCCGCTCTTGTGCTACTGGTTCCTTCGGGGACCGGTCGTGGAGAAGCACAGTCCGGTCGTCAAAGGCTTTCGGAAATTTTGCAATCCGGCTCTGTACCTCGCGTTAAAGCATCCGCGTCAGACCATCGTTATCTCTGTTGTTGTTCTTGCATTGAGTTGCTGTTTGATTCCATTTCTGGGTTCTGAATTCATTCCATCGCTCGACGAAGGCAGTATCTTGCTGAGGACGAAGCAGGCTCCCAGTGTGTCACATTTCGAGTCGCAGCGAATCAACACAATTGTCGAGCAAACTCTCGTGAAATTTCCCGAGGTCGACACTGTCGTGACCAAGATTGGACGATCCGGCATGGGGGGAGATCTCGAGGGTGTCGATAACGCCGATATTTTTGTGAGTTTGAAACCGAAGGATCAATGGACGACAGCTCACAAGAAAGAAGATCTGATCAATCTCATGGCGAAGGAGCTCGATCAGATTCCCGGCTTGATGTATGCCTTTTCACAGCCCATCGCTGATATGATCGATGACCTCATAGCTGGTATCAAGGCAGACCTTGGTATCAAGATATTCGGCGAAGATTTGGAAACGATCGATAGAATTGCCGCGGAGGTCGAAGCAACTATCTCTGATGTGCCTGGCGCCGCGGACATACAGCGCGAGCATATCCTGGGCTTGCCGCAATTGAACATCAAGCTCAATCGCGACATGATCGCACGCTATGGTTTGAACGTCGGCGAAATTCAGGACATCATACAGACGGCCCTGGCAGGAAAAGTCGTAACCGAAGTGCTTGAAGGTACCAAGCGATTTGGTCTTCTGGTTCGCTACCCGTACGCGCTGCGTGATACCGTATCTGACATCGAATCGATCCCAGTCGAGACTCCCGATGGAGCGCGGATTTCATTGAAGGCTCTGGCAACGATCACGAAGCCGCGAGGCACCGTCATGATCAATCGCGAGGACGGTCAGCGAAGAACAGCGGTGCTGGCGAATGTTCGAGGACGAGACCTGGGTGGATTCGTGCAGGAGTGTCAGGCGCGGATCGACTCTAAAGTTCATTTGCCGAAGGGTTACTACATCGTTTACGGCGGACAGTTCGAAAACCAGCAACGTGCCATGCAGAGACTTGCGATTGTTGTGCCTGTAGTCTTACTCCTTATCTTTGTTCTGCTCTTTGCTTCATTCAACTCGCTTAAGAATGCCGGACTGATCATGTTGAATGTGCCGTTCGCCATGATAGGCGGCATCGTGGCGTTATTCATCTCGCGGCAACCGTTGTCGGTCCCCGCGATCATCGGATTCATTG
>CAZISK010000260.1:0-9183 GCA_964541355.1 uncultured Candidatus Obscuribacterales bacterium | reverse complement strand
CTTCGCATCGGTTATCAAAACTGGCCGGAGTTATTCGCTCGCCGGATCAGACTACCAGAGCCTCTATACTCGATGGTCGTTGAAGTTCCGGGGCGCTTCTCTGCCAGAGGAGAAGAGATTGAGCCGTTCGACGGTGACTTCACCCTTGTTCGTCTTAAAGAAGCGTATGAACAGGGAATGACTGCCTGCGCCATATTTTTCATGCACAGCTATCTATTTCCGGAACATGAGCAAGTTTGTGCTGAACTGGCACGCCGGGTCGGATTTACTACCGTCTCGCTCTCTCACGAGCTCAGCCCCCTGGTAAAACTGATCGAACGGGGTGATACTACCGTCGCCGACGCCTATCTCTCACCTGTTCTTCAGAAATACCTCTCCTCATTTACGAACTCATTGAACGGCGTATCGACGTTCTTCATGCAATCCAATGGCGGGCTCACGGACCAGTCTCACTTCCGCGCCAAGGACAGCCTGCTATCCGGTCCGGCAGGTGGAGTTGTCGGGGCAGTGGAAACTGCAAGAGCGCTCGGATTTGAAAAGGTGATTGGATTCGACATGGGCGGTACCTCAACCGACGTTTCACACTTCGAAGGTCAATTCGAGAGCCAGGAGCTTAGTACCATATCCGGTATCAAAATTCGCGCCCCCATGCTTGCAGTTCATACGATTGCAGCAGGCGGCGGCTCCATTCTCAAATTCGACGGACAACGCTTCCTTGTAGGACCTGAGTCTGCCGGCAGCTCACCGGGTCCGGCTTGCTACAGGCAAAGTGGACCGCTGACAATTACCGACGCCAACTTGTTGCTTGGCAGACTGCAGCCCGATTACTTTCCCAAAGTATTCGGAAAGAAATGCGATGAAGGGCTCGATGACAATGTCGTCAAAGTCAAATTCGCCGCAATGACAAAAGAAATAGCAGCGGTCAGCAGGATAAGGACAATCGAAGAGACAGCCTGGGGTTTTCTGGAGATTGCAATTGAGAGGATGGCAGCCGCCATCAAGAAGATAACCGTAGAGCGCGGATACGACATAAAAGAGGCGGTGCTCAACTGTTTTGGCGGCGCCGGCGGTCAGCACGCCTGCCTGATCGCAGAATGCCTGGGCGTGAATACCGTCATCGTCCATCCGCTTGCCGGCGTACTCTCCGCGCTTGGCATTGGACTGACCAGCATCAAAACGGTGGAGCATCATCCGGTTCAAAGAGCTCTTGATGATGTAACCATCGACGAACTGGATGAGCTAATGTCGTCACTCGAAGGCCATGCCCGGGCAAAACTGGAGGAGCAAGCCCCGGACCGAAGTGAGATCAACGTCAATCGCCTGGTTCTTTTGCGATATACCGGGTCCGACACCACCATCCAGGTGCCCTTGGACTCAAAAACCGAGATGACACGACAATTCAACGAGCTGCATCTGAAACGCTTCGGTTTTCACGATAGCAAGCGACCACTCATCGCCGAATCGCTCACCCTCGAAGCACAGGCCAAGCCCTCTCAAGCACTTACGGAGATCTTAGCGTCTCTGCCTATCGACACTGGCGAAGATCAGAAGAGGGCAAGGGCGGTTCGCATGTACAACCACAAAATGCAGTGGCACGATGCCCAACTTTTCCACCGCGACTCGCTCAAGCAAGAAGAGACAATCGAAGGACCGGCGATCGTCATCGACCCAACCAGTACGACAGTAATAGAGCCCGGCTGGAAAGCAAGTGTGAGTGCCAATAAGGCTCTGGTTCTCCGGCGTGACCGCAGGAGTGTCGAGGCTGATTCGGGTATTTCTTTATCTAACCCAGACCCGATTGCCCTCGAGCTGTTTAACAGCAAATTCATGTCTATAGCCGAGGAGATGGGCATGACGCTGCGTAAGACCAGTCAATCCGTCAACATAAAGGAACGGCTCGACTACTCCTGCGCCATCTTTGATGGCGAAGGCAAACTGATCGCCAACGCTCCACACATGCCGGTCCACCTCGGCAGCATGGGCGAAAGCGTTCGCGCCGTGATGGACGCCTTTTCCGACATGAGAAGAGGAGATGTATATGTGCTCAACAATCCGTATGCGGGCGGAACGCATTTGCCAGACATTACGGTGGTCACACCGATATTCGGTAATGAGCGACCCGTCCCGTTTTTCTACGCGGCATCGCGCGGCCATCACGCTGATGTAGGCGGCATTACCCCAGGCTCCATGCCACCATCAAGTCAGAACATACATGAGGAAGGTGCGCTAATCGATCCAACTTTACTTGTCAGAGACGGTCAACTGCTGGAAGAGCAAATCCGACGACTGCTTACGGAAGGACGCTATCCAACTCGCAACATCGATCAAAACCTGGCTGATCTGAAAGCCCAGATAGCTGCTAACAATAGAGGTGTTTTGAGCCTTATACAGCTGATCGATGATTACGGTTTCGCCACTGTAGACGCTTATATGCACTTCGTACGTCGCAACGCAGAAGAGTGCGTGAGACGCGCTATTAATAAACTCGGCAACGGCTACTTCGAGCTGGAGATGGATGCCGGCGCCAAGATTTGTGTTCGTCTTTCGGTCGAGAAGGCGACCCGCTCGGCAATCATAGATTTTACCGGCAGCTCGCCACAGTTGGACGGCAACCTCAACGCACCACGTGCTGTTACAATCGCCGCCGTTCTCTATGTTTTTCGAACACTAGTAGACAACAACATACCATTGAATGACGGATGCATGGCCCCACTTCAGATCGTTATTCCAGAAGGCTCTATGCTGAGCCCATCCTATCCGGCGGCGGTGGTAGCGGGCAACGTCGAGACCTCACAAGCGGTAGTCGACGCTGTCTACGGCGCACTGAAAGAGCTTGCGGCAAGCGCAGGCACAATGAGCAACTTTACCTTCGGGAACGAACGGCATCAATACTACGAAACCATATGCGGTGGCGCCGGGGCCGGACCCGATTTTCCTGGCGCAAGCGCCGTGCAGACGCACATGACCAACTCGCGGCTCACCGATCCTGAGGTCCTGGAGTGGCGCTTTCCAGTGATCCTAAAGGAATTCGCGATAAGAGAGGGCAGCGGCGGTCAAGGCACTTACAATGGTGGAAATGGAGTTGTGCGTAAGCTGCAATTTAAAGAAGCAATGCAAGCCTCAATCCTTTCCGAAAGACGCAAAGTAAAACCCTTCGGCATGATGGGCGGAGGCGACGGAAAGTGTGGCAATAACTATGTAATAAAGCACCGAGAATTGCAGGTGCTGCAACTAGGTGGCACCGCTACAATCGACATGGCAGAAAACGACATTTTCGTAATTGAAACTCCCGGAGGCGGAGGTTGGGGCAAGCCCTGACCGCCTGAAGATCTTATGAGTAAAGATTCCTGGCCCACCCCTCAAGACTACAACGAAGCAATCCAGAGCCCACGGGCATGTTTTACCGACCCGGATCTGATGTATGGACAGGTCATGACCAACTCAATCGGCTTGCCCCGATCGATGACCGGCGCATTCGCAAGCGTATATAAGATCGTCAATGGCGACAAATCATGGGCGGTGAGATGCTTTCTGACCAACAGGCTCGATCAACGCGAGCGTTACAAGCACATCAGCAATTTCGTGCTGTTCGACGATCTGGATTGCACTATTGACTTTTACTATCTTGATGAAGGCATCAAAATCAAAGGCAATTGGTATCCGTGCCTGAAAATGCCATGGGTGGAAGGCGAGACTATCGACCAATACATCGTCAGACAATACAAGACTCCTGGGGCTCTCAAACAACTGCTCACCGATTTTCACGACATGGTAGATCAGCTAGAAAATGCGGGCATCGGTCACGGCGATCTTCAACATGGCAACATCATCGTCACCAGCGAGGGCTTGAGACTGGTCGACTATGATGCGCTGTACGTGCCAGCCTTAGCTGGGCGAAAAAGCCTGGAGCTCGGTCATCCCAACTATCAACATCCCGATCGCAACGAGCACCATTACGATCAAGACGTCGATAATTTTTCGTGCTGGTTGATTCACGCCTCCATTCTCGCAATCGCCATCGATCCATTGCTATTTGAAAGACATGGCGGAGGTGACGAATGTCTTTTGTTTCGCCGCCATGATCTGGCCAGCCCGGAGAAGTCGAGACTCTTCGACGAGCTCAAGAACCACACTTCAGAACACCTCAGGGAAGCAGCCATCTTGCTTGAAAGGATGCTCTGGGCGCAACCACTTACGGTGCCCATTCTCGATTGTCCGGCCGAACAGCTCGACATACTTCCCAGAGTTCGTGGACAACATCCGATGCCTGAAGAGCAAACGGCACCCGACAAGGAAGTCGCAAACAATCTGTCGACAACACCTCTTCCTCCACGCAACCGCTTTGATTTCATCGACGACGACGCGCTCATAGTGCAAAATCGCGCCAAGCAAATACAAACGACAACCAGACAGCGTTTGTCGAAGCTTGGAAACTCGAACAAAAAAATGGTCGACAACTTATATCTATGGCTTTCGCCACATTTCTGGACAAAGACACAGATGCAGCAGGCGTTGAGCCAGTTCGACATCGGCAACTATGACGATGCTTTGAATATCTACTTAACCGTCTATCGCACTATAAATCAAAAGTTCACTCTTCCCGAAGAGCTGTTCTGGTGCCTGATGGGGCTGGGATACTGCTCCGGTCTGACCGACAAGACATCCATGGCGGGCAACTACTTTCTTCTGGCTACGAAGAATACCGAATCTACTTCGGAAAAGCTTCGAGCTGGTCTGTGCCTGGCTGTCACCAGATACGAGTCCAAAGAGTTCGATGGAGCCTACAAAGCTCTGTCGGAACATCTGAAAGAAGACGAGATCGTCGACGCCGTCAAACTGGAAATGAAAAATGTATTTGTAATGCGCAGCTCAACCTATCATCTGCTCAGAAGTTCCGTCGAACGTCTTCTAAACGCCGGCGATCGCCAGAGAGCTACTAAATTAGTCTTAGCAGCCCAACTATTATTGAACGAGCTGGTCAAGACAAGATCGATTGACGCTAAGGACAAAGAAATCATCCAGTCCATGACATCTCAGGCTCAACGACTCTGGCAGCAAGGATTTCATCTATTCGCGCACAAAACATTCAAAGGCGTAGCTGAGCTGTGTCTGGATGCAAGACAGATTGACTTAGCCTGGGACGCGCTGTTGTTATCCTTGGCTCGATGTGCTTGCTGCCCCGACTTAGCAGAAAGCAGCAATCTCAGATCCTTCACGATCAGAACACTGGCAAGTACGATGAAGAGCTCGTCACCCAAAGATTTAGCCAGGTTCTCGAAGGCAATCGACTCGAACAATCAATTTGTTGGTGCCGACAACTTAAGGGACACCTTGTTCGAACTCGTCGGAGATTGCCTTACCAATGGACTGGAAGAACAGTCAGTGCGGCTTATGATAATCGCCAACCGATTCGCATCAAAGCAAAAGATTTTGCTCACCTCATCGACCGTAAATCTGCTAAAGCGTTTTCCAGACAAGTACGTATGGCCCATTCTGAGCGAGGGGTTTCTTGAACATGATGAAGAAATAGGACAGCTCGTCGATCTCCTGGGAAAAAACAGCGACATCAGGATTCTGGCTAAAATCGGTATCGAGCTGGCTAGCGAACAAAAATCGGTGACACTATCGGCCTTTTTCATGCATCTGTCCTTTTATTGCCAGAGCACGGTTGTGGATGCCGTCTCCAGACTGATCGTGCAGGATTGCGCCGGCAAAGAAGAAGGTAAGACCATGAGTCGATCGCTTACGGAATCATGCAAATTTTTTCTGTCGGAGCTTGAAGGGCTGACCACGCACCGTACTCCGTCAAAGAAGGATTCCACAGAAGGTCAGCGACTGCTGAATGCAGTCTTTTCCTTGCGCTCAATCCTGGAGCAGATTGATCCAGCCTGCGATTTGGATTGGATCGCTGATACGCTTGTTCTACCTCAATATTCCTCCATTGTTTCTAATTGGATGTTGTCGCTAGCAAACAATCTAGGGCGCAAAAGACTGACTGAGTTTTTGCAAATGCTTATTAATCGTTGTGGCGTCAACACGGTCGGTGAGTTCATTGTCGGCTTGACCATGTCGAATCAGACCAACGACCTGGAGACGATTATCTCAGCTATCTGTGCCTGGGGCGTCTCTAAAGAAGAGTTATCTTCGATGCTCAGACCGGCTATAGACCACTGTTTGTCGCGTTTAGAAAATAAACTGAAAGAGCTGTTGGAACACAAAGTAGAGCTAAAGTATAGTAGTCTGATCGATGAGATGCATCTCTTTCAATCGCTCTATCAATTGATTGGAATAGCAAAAGAGTCTCAACTCAATTTCAATTGTGACGCACAGATAGCCAGAATCTACTGCAACGAGAATATGCCTGCTCTGAGCATGATCGCCAGACACCATGACATAGGAAAACAGACCCTAGGCGGCATTGCGATAGATATGGCGATTCACAAGCCAGACGACCTGGTCAAGCTGGTACTCAAATTAGTCGACAAACAGAATAAGCAGTCTCTGTATGACATATGTCAGACACTTCTGCTCTCGTCTATGGTACCGCCAGTAGTGTCATTGTGCGAGCGTTTGCAAGAACACGACCCGCATTTCTTTTCCGCAATGTGCCACCTGACACTGAGGACCTTGAACGACGAGACTATTACAGAGTTGTCAGACAAACTGATCAGTCAAAAACGTCCAGACCTTAACGCGGTATTGATTCGAGAGCTCAAATCAATAGACCGGCCGGCTCTTCTCATTAAGCTCATATGCAGAACTCCCAATAGCAACTTCAAGGTGGATATCAAGGTCGCCAAGACCGATTTTTCAGACCTTTCATACACGAGCAGCGTTGCACACATGGCGGCGCTGTCCGGAGATGCTAACCTGGCAAAATTCCTCGACGATTTAGATGACAACAACGTTCAACGCGATGAGAGAATCGTCATTTGTAGCTGGGCTGCAGTGAAATGTCGAGAGACCTTGAAAGAGCTCAAAGAAAGAATCTCTTCCAAAGGCGAGACCGGCAATGTCAGCGACGTCATCGAGATCGGAGTCCTCAATATGTCAGCGCTAGAGAGGCTTTTCCTTTTGTGCGAAACATCAAGCGGAGACAATGAAGCGCTCGCAATTATGCATGACCCTGAAAACAGAGCCTTTTTCATCGCCTGGGTGCAAGAGCAAGGACGGAACAACGACATCGACAAGCTAGCTTTCTTCTATATGCGAGCGGCTCGTCAAAATGAAATATCAGCTCTAACAGCGATAGTCCTGGAACTCGCTCAACTCAACAAGCTCAGACTGTTGATCTCGCTTGCAAGACAGATATGCTCGGCTGGATACGGTAGCAGCATGGCAAAAGTCTTGAATTCTGTAGCAGAAGCCGGCTTGACAGAGGCCTTTGGCGCAATCTCACTAGAGCTCGTTACATCGACAGCTGATCGGGGGATCCTGATGCAGTTGTTGACCGACATTTGCGACTCAGACCCGGCTCTGATACGAGTACTTCTGAGACAGATCGCATTTTACCGAGGGGCGGAGACCTTGACATGGCTGTCAAAACAGCACTTGAGAGACAAATCCGATCAGTCGGAGATAGTAAACAAGGAATTGAAGTCCATAGGATTCTCTCAACTTGTCAAAGAGATTTTACCGGCCTGATGTAGAGGCAAACCAAATCGGGGAATATCGAGTTAGCGTCCTTCAACGCCGAGACACACTCCGTTTTTCACTCGATAATGTACTATTTCTATTGCACTCGAAAACGTGAGCCCATTGGTTAACGATCTGGAATCAGAACTACCGCGTCCGAAAATGTTGCCAATGCCAGATGTAGGCGATTTGCTGTTCATCGGTATTATGCATATTCTGATTTTCGGGCGACCTGACTTGATGTTTCAAGACGCATCCCTTGGTTGGCATCTGGTGACCGGTCAATGGATTTTTGAAAATCATGCAATTCCTAGAGTCGATCTGTTCTCCTATACGTTTCCTGATAAGGCCTGGGTCGCTTATGAATGGTTGTTCGATCTGTTTGCTTACATTCTTACCCGCCTTGGTGGTTTAAACCTGCTCGCGGTCGCGATCGCGACCACGATCGCACTCTTGTTCACCCGCGTCTACGATCGAGCCAGAAGGGATGGCGGTCCCCTGGGAGTGACAGTTCCTATCGCTATTGTGGGTATTTTCGCTTCGGCCATTCACTGGTTGGCCAGACCGCACGTTGTCACACTCGTCTGTGTTTATATCTTTCTGACGAAGCTGGAGGACTTTCAACGAGGCACCATAAATAGTACCAGACTATATCTCTGGCTAGCTCTCTCAATGCTTGTCTGGGTCAATTGTCACCCGGCATTCGGACTTGGAATAGTGTTGCTCGGCATCTACTTTTTGAGCAACGTCGTGCAACTGATAATATCGACCTCCGCTACCGAAAGTAGCACCATCCGACAGAGGGTTAAACAGATTTTTCTGGCCGGTCTCCTTGTCGCCGTCGTCACACTGATCAACCCTTATGGCATCGAACTCTACAGGTACATCTTCGACTATCTGCACGGCAGCACAGTACTTGCTGAAACAGACGAATTCAAATCGCCGATTTTTCATGGCGACAACATTCATGTCATATGCCTGGAAATCTTGATGGCTTTATACTTGATCGGCCTTGCGATTACGAAGAAGCGCCTGTCTTTGCCGTACTTCACGACTATGATGCTTTTTACGCACATGTCACTGTCGGCGGTGCGCAACATACCGCTGTTCTCGATCGCCGCAATACCGGCGTTAGGACTGCTCTTCTCCTCTACGAAGCTGACGGATTTTGCCCGCTCACCAGGAGAGATGTTTCCTGCCATCAAGAACACGGTGCAACGAATCTCAAATTCATTCAATCAATTCGCAGAACAAGAGATGCTCTGCAAGATGAGAATTATCCCTATCGCGTATGTCATCTTCGTCACCTTTGCGGCATTTTGTGGAGGCAGCATAGGCGGCAGCAAAATCCTCTCATCCGGCTTCAGCCCAGCTGCCATGCCGACCGCGACTCTGACATATATTCAAGAACACAAACTGCCTTTCGACAGAGGATTCAACAACGACAACTGGGGTGGACTAATCAGATACAAGCTTGGTATGCGCGTATTTATAGATGACCGAGCAGATTTCTATGGGGAAGAGTTCTATACGCAATACGGATCGATT
>CAZISK010000259.1:0-9189 GCA_964541355.1 uncultured Candidatus Obscuribacterales bacterium | reverse complement strand
GGATCTAACCAATGAAGAGCTCGTTCAACTCGCCTGCATCGCGCAAATAACAAAGCTCGACGTATCGAACAATATGGAGATCGATTCTGGAGGAGTGCTCCAATTCTGGAGACAGCGAAAGAAGAAAACACCGCTGAGACTGTACGTCGTTTCCTGTAGCTCTATTCCTGTAGCAGCAAAACAGGCGATTCACAAAGCAATTCCAAAGCTAGATTTGCGTTCCACCCATAAGAAATCCGACATCTTAAGCGAAAGTGCGCTTGGAGGCATGCTGAATTACGATGACAGCAAATTGCAGGATTCTAAGAAGTGATCGCGCCATTGATGAGTGCTTGATGAAAAAGCTTTTTCAGAAATTCGGAAACGACGCAATCGAAGGGACGTCGTCTGTTTCGATCCGATGACGGACTGACAAGTGATTGGAGAGTCCGGATTGATCGACGCTTCAACCTGAAGTATATTGCTTATCCTGATTTCTCGATGGCTTTTGTCACATGGCTACCCGTTGCAACCGGAAAATCGCAATAATCATCTTGTCGTCGACATTGGTTGCCGCAGCAATCGCTCTATCGGCTGAGCACCTGGCGCTTCTACAGTATTACGACAGCCGCGCAAAAGCGCATTCGACTCCGAAAGCTAGAGAAATTTGCAATTTCGATTCGGTCGAGCCGTATCTTCTGCGCGGATCAAAGCCTACACCTCACGGCATGCAATGGCTCAAAGAGCGCGGTGTAAAAACCATAGTCGACCTCAGAGAGCGTGACACTCAACCTGTAATCTACGAGTGTGAGGTCGCAAATGACATGGGTTTTGACTACATCAACCTTTCCGTACGCAACTTTCCGTCTTTAGCGCAGCTGCAACAGTTTATCGACGTTGTTTCAAATGCCAGAGACGGTGCGGGTCCGGTGTTTGTCCACTGCAATCACGGATCCGATCGAACCGGATTTTTTGTATTTGTTTGGCGTGTAGTCGGAGAAAAATGGCGGGCTTCGATGGCATTTGAAGAGATGCTTGAGCACGGTTTTCTCATCCACAAGTTATCGCGCGACAACAGGACGAGCGAGCTGTCCAACCCGGCTAATTGGTAGGGCTAATCGACCTTGCCTGCCGCGACGAGCTCTTCTTCTCTCGACTCTTTTGCCGGCGTCTTTTGCAGCAGTTGGCTCAAGGTTTGATCGACGCTGCGCCTGGCGATCTCAGTCGTGAGCCAACGCTGCAACCGATTGATGGGCGCGATCCGAGAGCCGGTCAATAAAGCCGCGATGTTGGCGGCTTTCAATGTCATCTTTGCGGTAAACAAACCTGGACGTTTTTTGAGCAGTTTGTACCAATAGATCAATCGGAAGCGATAGGAGAATCGGTAGAGTGTATCGAACACCATCGTATCGAAGGTTTTCATCATATAGACCGCGTCTTCGATAACCGTATCCGGTGCCTTTTTATATACCTGAGCGGCACCACTTTCTTGAAATCTCGTTGCGGCAAGCTCATAAAGAACGGCGGTTTGGCGCGCTATTTCTTTGCGTTGAAAATGGTGGAGGACGCGAGTTCTTGCCTCGCGACCCATTCGAGCGCGCAGCTGCTTGTCTTCGATCAAACGCAACAAAGCATCAGCAATAGCTTTCGGGTCCTTCGGCTCCACGATGATACCTGACTGCTCGTCGGCGAGATACTCCTTGGTACCACCACCTGCGGTACCAACTACCGGACGCCCGCAGGACATTGCCTCCAGGCAGGTATACGGAGAGTTGTCGTACACGGAAGGAACGACGCAGATATCGGCAGAACGATAATAGCCCGGAAGATCGGTGAGCGGCACTCGATTGATGAACTGAATGAACTCGCCCGTACCATCCCTGGCGATTGTATTCTTCAGTTTTTGCAGCTCAGACTTTTGTCCTTTGGCAATTTTCGTGTCGTCGCCGATGATGACGAACTCCACATTCTTATTCTTCCTTGTCACCATGGGAATCGCATCGACAAGGTACTGAATTCCTTTGCGCTCCTCGAGGCGACCTACGAACAACACCCTGGTCTTCTCCGTCTCTGGAAGCAGTCGCGGACCGTCCGGGCTGAACTGATCCGGATCGATCGGATTCCTGACGATTTCGATTTTCTCCGCCTCGATATGAAGGTCATCGGCTACATAATCTCTCAAATCGAGGCTCGGCGAAGTCAAAACATCGGCCGATGTCATCGCCACACGTTCGATGGCGGCTATGAACTCGTGGTCGAAAGAAGGCGTGACATTGTGAAGCCCTTCTTTGATGAACTTGGAGTGTGGCGTGTAAAGCCGAATCACGAGCGGCAAGATGCGAGTCAGTGCGGGAAAGAACCCTTCGGCCAGAAGCTCCGGCGTATCGACAACATCGAAACCCTGCTGCTTGTGCAGATCGAGGAATTTTCGCCACATCGAGACGGATGCAGACAAAACGTAGTGACTGTATGGAATGCAGGCATTCATCGAGTCAAAGTTCTTCTCTATCCATTCGAGACTGACGCGATGGACTTTAATCCCGTCATCGTCGACAGTTTTATCGTGGTCCTTCGACAGCGAAACTACTTCGACATGATGCCCGATATCCTTGAGACCATGGGCAAGATGCCGCGTAAACGTAGCAATACCGCCCCAGCCCGTCTCCGGAGGGTATTCACGCGATATCAAACAAATTCGCAATTTCCGTGATGTCATTGGCTAATCTTATTACTTGAAAGGAAAGATGTGCTTAATGCCCGCTTATCTGATTTTCACCAGTCCCCGATGAAGCTCCGGAGAAGCCCTTTTCTTGGGAGATACGGCTAAGTCGCCGTGACAAGATTGAGCGCTTTTTTGTAAAAACCTTCCAGATCATCGACCATTTCTTTCATAGTCCGCTGGGGACCTATATTGCTTCTCATGAAAGGAAGCAAATCTTTCTCATCAACAATACGCTGAAGCTGGCGTGCGAGATCTTCGTGATCGTTGAGTTGAAAGAGCAGGCCGTTGACGCCCGGTTCGATAAGCTCCGACATTCCGCCCAGATCGGTAGCGATCAACGGTGTCTTCGTAGCAAGAGCCGATTGCATGACCAGTGGCGTGTTTTCATACCAGCGCGATGGAACAACGAGAACATCGATCTCGGACAAGACTTTTCCGAATTCCTCGTTCGGAAATGTTCCGAGGAACGAAACGGCATCTTTTGTATTGATATCGCAACGAGCGAGCTCCTGTAATGTCGCTGCATATTCGGGGAATTGATCGGGACTTCCATAGATCTTCAGAACAGCATTATTCGGTTGATTGAGCCTCTGAAAGGCCTTTATAAGAATATCGACGCCCTTATGCTCGAAAAGCGTACCGATGTATCCGATTCGGACGGAAGGCGACGGAGTTTTCTCACACCAGTCAACGAGCTGGGCGGTGTCTATTCCAAAAGGAACGTGATGAATCAGATCTTCTCGAATACCATTCTGCACGAAGAGGCGCTTCATCAGCAGCGTCGGCACAGTGATTGCAGCGACGGTGTTGGCAATATCAGCGAGGATTTTCGGACGATCTGCCGTAGCTTTCACCGCTTGCATCGACTTGGCGTAAAGGTATCCCTCATATAAAAGATGCTGACCGAAACTACCAGCGATCTTCGCAAGCGTGGGAAATCTCTTGCCGATTGCCTCTTTGAACTCTCGCTCAGGCGGTAGAAGCTTAGGTGTGTAGCAGGTAAAACAGTTTTTCGCGCCTGGTCCTGGTCCCTCACAGACACTCCCATCCGGACGCTTGAGCTGCACAATAGGACAGATGAACCAGAAGTCGGTCGGCGATAGAACTACCGGCAATCGCCGTGATATGGCTTCCTCAATTACACTGGCTGAAAGATTTTGCGCGTGCAGTATGTGAACGAGATCCGGAGAGAACTGCTCGATAAGCCTGGCAAATTGCTCTTGCATACCCGGATGTTGATACTCATGCGGGAACCTGTACCCTTTCAAGCGCAACGGCTCCTCCAGGGAAACGACGTCCACACCCTCGTAATTGTACCGATGAATCTCTTCTCCCTCGCGATAACGCGCATCGGTATCCGGCGGGTTAGCAGTAACGATCAGTACCTGATGACCGCGGCGAATAACCTCTTGGGCAATTTTTAGCGTAAGGACCTCCGTTCCGGCGCGATGTTCCGGAAAGAATTTGTGCACTGTGATAAGAACTCTGGTCACGCTCGAGCGCCCCAATCAACAATCTATCTCACTTTCATCGTCGATATGATACACCAAGCATTAGGCCCCGCCTTCGGAAGAGTCGGGACGAATCAACAAATTCTTAACTTAAGCGCCGATTGCAGAAGCCCGCATCGCTTATATGCCACCGTCAATGGTGCCACAGGAGAAGAAGAACAAAATTCAGTTGGAACTCTGCTGCCATCGCGTCGCGAATCAGCGAACGGATGAAAGCTAGAAATTTGAGTGCTACCAATCCAGGCGTGACGTGGGATCGAATATACCGATCTTTCCAGACGTGCATCTCAGGCACTCCGGCCCCTCGTATTCATACTGACAGACTTCACACACACTCTTAGCGTATCGACTATAGTCCTTGGAGGCAGCCTGCCCGGCGTTGTTATTGCCGCCTTGCTGCGCGGTCTGGTCTGCAGCTTGCTGATTGGCAGCGAGTTGTGCCTGTTGCGCGGCTCTCTCTGCGGCTTGCTGAGCCTGCAGCGACTGTAGCTCCTGCATCGCCTGTTGTTGCGATTGCTGGATCCATTGTCCCGATGAAGCGTCCCGCCCAGTCTGAACCTGACCGTATTGTTGCTGCGGATCTTGAGCAGGCTGATACTGCTGCTGGTACTGCGGATTTGGCTGCTGTTGGTACGTTTGCTGCTGATCCGGTTGTTGTTGATACTGTTGATCCGGTTGCTGTTGCGCGTACTGTTGATTCGGTTGTTGTTGGTACTGAGCCGGTTGCTGTTGCGCGTACTGTTGATTCGGTTGTTGTTGGTACTGAGCCTGTTGCTGTTGCTGACTATAATTAGCGTATGATTGATTGGTCTGATATTGATTTTGCTGTGCCGCTTGTTGGGCAGCCGCCTCCGCTGCTTGTTGCGCAGCCAACTCCGCCGCCTGTTGAGCCGCTGCTTGTTGCGCAGCTAACTCCGCCGCCTGCTGAGCCGCTAGTTCAGCAGCCTGCCGAGCCGCTAATTCAGCAGCCTGCCGAGCCGCTAATTCAGCAGCCTGCCGAGCCGCCAATTCCGCAGCCTGCCGAGCCGCTAATTCAGCAGCCTGCCTTGCCGCTTGCTCCTGTGCTTGACGCGCAGCCAGTTCAGCCGCTTGCTGTGCGGCTAATTCCGCAGCCTGCTGTTGAGCAGCTTGTTGCTGTCCAAGCATCGCTTGTTGTTGATATGAATTCTGATAAGTCTGCGCGATGTAGTAGTTGTAAACTTCGGTCGCCTCACCAGTCCGCCCCAGCCACTTCAACAACTCGATCAGATTGGTTGCGATCTGTTGACACTCAGCGTGCTGAACTCCAAGACTACCAGCAAAAATGCGCGCCGCCTCTTTGGCATATTGAACGACTCTCTCATATTGCTTCGTCTGATAAGTTGCCGCAATCAGATTTTTCAGCGTGCGCGCGATCTCGACATGATCCGCCCCATAGAGCTGTACTTTTACTTTCGCGACGTACTGATAGATTTTCTCAGCGTCTGCAAACTTATGTTGCATAAAGGCCAACCAGCCCAGCGAATCGAGAGCTGTGCAAATCCTCTCAAGATCTTTTGCTTGGCGAGCCTCTTTGAAGGCCTGGTAAATGATTCGCTCTGCCTCGCTGTAATTGCCCTGCGATACAGCCTGCGATGCTAGGTTACAGTACTCCTGCCAGCTCATTAGGTAGTCGGGCCCGCCGCTCGAAATCTGGGTATGTGTCCATTCTGCCCAGCATAATTAATCTTTTAACGTTCATAGAACTTAGTTGTCTACTCTTTCTCATAATTAACTTATTTACCAGACGTTTGATTTAGCTTCATTTTCGGGTTTCCAAGAAGCCCTTTGGACACTAGAAACCTCCCTTAAGTGCTCTAAATTCTCGACACTAAATCCCTCGCACACTGAGCCTGGTTGAAAAGTGCAAGATTTCATTTCGTTCATATGTTAATGACAATCAAGGTTACTGCTCTTCAATTCGGCGAGAATAACCATCTTGGCTTCCCGAGAGCGAACTTTGATTGCGATGAAATTGCTTGTGCAGTCTCAGGTAGAAACAGATCCAATAACTCGCGGACAGGATGAGCCACGACAAGAAGCGGCATTCGGTGCGACCATCCCGTGGCTTGCGCTTGTTTTCTTCCTGTCTGTCTGCATTCGGATGTGGTTCGCTTTCGTAGACGGTCACACACCACTCGTCTACGCTTGTGATGCATCGGAATATCTTCGCGATGCCAGAGGACTGTTTCAGCTCCTCAACGCAGAAGACAGCAAGCAGCTCTTCATTGAAGCATTCGACAAACTCGGAAAAGCTCTTCCGGCGCAGGACGCGGAGAATCTGCACAACTCCTTCGCACCGGTCAAAGAGTTGGCAATCGCCGGGCCGATCTTTCCGTTGTTTATTTTGCTGAGCTATGCCGGCTTTGGACTGCCGATGGACCCGACCGGATGGTATGCTCCGGTCATCCTTCAATGTCTTCTCACTTCATTGACCTGTGCCTTGATCGCCTGGATTGGAGCAAAAGCATGGTCGAGGGAAGTCGGTATAACGGCAGGCATTGTGGCCGCGCTTTATCCGGGATTTATCGTCAATTCAGTACGAATGTATTCGGAGTCTTTCAGTTGTTTCTGGCTTTGCGTTGTGGTGGCACTAACGATACCAGTTCTCGAGAAGAAAGGGATGTTTCACTCTGTCTCGACCGGTTTTGGTCTTGCCGTTTTGCAGCTGACAAGATCGGTAATGGTGCTGGTCACGGCAATCGACTTCCTGCTTACGCTCTGGTTGAGCACCGGTAAGAGTCGCATCGCGCGCTGTGCCGGCTTGTTAATCGGCATGGCCATTGTTTTTGCTCCATGGCTTCTGTTCCAACAACTAGCTTTCGGGAAATGTTCGGTCATTGTCGATCGCGTCGGCCACTACAACCTGTTCACAGGCACCAACGTAGCCACCCAGGGTTGGCTGTCTTTCCCTTATCCAGACGGGAGGGATATCGAGAAGAAAAGCTACGTCGAGATTGTCGGAAAGCAGGTAAAAGAGAGCCCGACCAGATTTGCGCGACTGATGCTGGACAAGCCCTTGAGACTTTTCAAGTTTCCATGGAACGACTTCCGCACGCCAATCGGAGCGTTTGGTAGCAACCTGCAAGTCATTTTTCATCAGACCCTATTCTGTTTTGCGGCCATCGGCTTAACACTGTGCACTTTGAATCAAGCCAACAGAGAACAGTTGCGCTTGCGGGCATTGATATTACTGCTCGCCGCACTGCATCTCGTATACCTGATGTTCATCACTGTGCCGCGATATAACCTGACCGCGATGCCGTTCTTTATTCTGCTCGCAGCGGCGGCACTCGTTGCCGTATTCGGCTCCATCACGGGCAAACTGCGCTCAGCAGCTGGAGCAACAGGGCTCAGCAAATACAGCTCTCTAGCGCTGATTGGCTCAATTATCCTGGCGATGACAGTTTGCCGAATCGACTGGATTGGATCTCTGTTCCTGCCCTTCAGCCTGGATAGCAGATTGGCATTGATTCTCATGGTCACGATCAAGGCAACTTTCGTTAGTCTCTTGTTCATAATCTTGTACCATGCCGCAAGCAAAATGACGCGTCGCGGGCGAGCGGCAAAGCTGATTGCCGTCCTGACCGCACTGATCGTAGTACCACTCTCAGCGCTACCGCTCAGAGCCCACGGGCGCTGGTACGAATGGATGCAGCCCGGCGACCGAGAGATCAAACAACAAATCGCGCTCCCACAGCAAAAACTGTCAGTCGTTGAAAACCGTGATTGCTACCTACTCGTCGACTGTCACGACTGGAAGTTGATTGGCAATGGCGGCAAAGTATTCGTCAACGGCATCGAATGCAAAGCGCCTCAACTCCCGCTCATGCCTTTGGCACAGAATCTGAGCGAGATGAAATCTCGAAGCGCAAAGGGACGGGAGCAGCACTATATCGAATGCGAGGACATCTATAACTCGTTGAACATTGCTGCCGGAGGTAGCAATCTCGACTTGAGACAGTGGTTCATCATTCCAATCGAAAGATCCGTTATTCGTTCGGCCATTTCAGACAACCACGGCAATTTAGACATTCTCATTCAACCCGGTCAAAATCTTGACAGTGGCATATATGGTGCCTATCAAGACGAAAGTACCAGGCAGTGCCGAGTACCGAGTATCGCCAGATACTCCTGGGAGAAGGCATTCTACGGCGTGGAAGAAGAAGGCGGTCTTACTGATTCACGTTACGACGACAAGATTACAGTGTCCGGCGAGCAGCTTGGCGAAGAGCAGTCTATCCGAGAGCTAGCGCTAAGCCGTTCCAATCCGAACGTCCGCATATTGCTTTCACCCGGACCGTCTTCTGCAAAGAGCTCATCACCACCGACCCGTGTCATCGCGTCGGTAAGACAACCAGGATTGAAAGCCATGCTCACTGCAGATTCCGTACCGCAATACTCCCAAGAGTCGACCTGGCTGGTCTCTATCGAGAGCAACTTAACCACAAGAAACTCGCCCCCTAGAAACGTACCGATTGTGGCCATGGCGGCGATCGACAGCACCGATGCACAGGGTCGCATACACCGGTATAGAAGCCCCTGGACGCCTTCCAGTATAGTATCACCGGTAGGGTCAGGCGCCGTGAAGTTCGCTTTCCCCTTTCAGCCTTCCGCTCTGCCCGGACAAATTTCATGCGTCTCGTTCGAATTCAAAAAGGGCGGCGTGGCTTCAGGTCGCGAACACTTTTCGGTCAACGGACCAAAGGCTGGTAAACTTCAACCCGGTTCACTCGATCGAGACGTGATCATAAAGGAGACTGTCCTGAGCATTTGCGAATTGCCGTCCAATCCGATAGGACAGGGCTATGAAGTATTTTGACGAAGGAGGTTTTTTGTCAAAACTGCTCCGACATCCAGCTCTTTATATAGCCGTCCTGGCGTCAGCCGTGCTTTTGTGCTTCGGAAGAACTCTGAGCAGCTATCACCTCGCCGATGATTTCGGCGAAGTCGCTTACG
>CAZISK010000258.1:0-9225 GCA_964541355.1 uncultured Candidatus Obscuribacterales bacterium | reverse complement strand
AGCGCCGGTACGAATGGCAACATAACAATCTTCAATTCTGGTGCCACCACGGTCAAGCCGAAAACGACCGACTTCATCCAGTTTGGCGACAATAGCTCATTGTTAGCACTGGCGGGAGCAAAACCTGGTGGAGAGATTAACGTCCAACTCGGACCTTCGCCAAAGCCACAAAAGATCAAGCCGCTCAAACTCAAATCGCTTGCCAAAGGCGGCGTTAATGTAAATCTGCAAAATGGCGGTACGCTACTTGGTACCAGCAAGCCTATTTCGGGCAATCCGAATTCCCCGAGTCTGATTAATGTCGACAACACAGTGGTGACCATACTGAATGCTTATAAGAAAAACGTTGTTATGGAAGGAAACGTGTTGTTCGATGCCGATCCCCCGCTGTCGACGGGAACCATGAAAACAAAGGATGTCGGGGGAATTAGCCTTAATCTAGTTGATCGCGCCGCAACCAGTAACCCTGTTTTTCCGAGCCTACTTGAATCTACTCAGGTCAAAGGTCGTAATCTTACCCAGGCAACCAATCTAGCGCCAGGCAAAGGCGGTTCGCCGCAAAACGTTGAACTTAGCCCATACGCCTTTGCCAATCTCTTTGCCTCTCTCGGTAGCATCTCGCAATTCGTGTTCCCTTCATGCCTGGACGATGTCTCATATCAGATGACATACGCTCCTTCTAACGAAGAGTTTAATGCCGCCTTGTGCACGGACATGGAGCTCGACCTTGATACCGATAGTAACGACACAAATCGAATAGATCGTTCAACCGGTATGGCAACCGACGCTGTTGAAGCAGCCAACGTAACCAGGTTGCAGCATAGCAAGTGTGTGACCTTGGCCAAAGGCTGCATTTTGTTTGTGCCTGAAAGAAACATGACTGTAGTGACACCAAAAGGCATTGTCCGAATGGCAGCCAAGTCTGTGGTTTTGGTGAGCGTAGATGAGCAACAGCTCTCGGTTTACGATCTTCACGACCAGCAACGCCATAATGTCACACTGGATGTTGGTGGAGGAAGTCTGTCGCTTACACCAGGCTCGCATATAACGGTGACCAATGATCGGATTAAAGAGTTCGGTGAGATTAATCCGATTGAGTCCGTCCTGCATAGGAGTATATCGAGACATGACCTTGCAAACGGAAGACGAGCATTTACAAGTGAGTTCTCGCTACCATCGGCGATGCAAGCGGTTAAGCCGCTTCGAGCAATGCTCAAATCTAAGAATGTCAACGCCACATCAGTATCAACGAAGATGTTCAAAACCGCCGCGATTGTCATGCAACTCTCTCAAAATGCTGAACCATATAGTCTCCACTCCAAGCTGAAAAGAGTGGCGCTGAGGTGATTCAAATCAACCGACGACCTCCGCGAACGAATATAACTACTTCAAACTTCTCTCTGTTTTTAACCCAGTTCTCATATTAACCATGAGTGGTTTAAAGGTGCCACTCATACTGGTGCCAGGATTTCAGTCTTGAGGAGGATGCGTGGAAGGGTCAATTAGTTGGATTCTGTAGAAAATTGTCGCAAGCAGATGGTGCCTGGTCCTATCGGGCAAAAAGTCTCCGGCGGAGGCACAAATCGCATAGAGCATGGAAAGGATTGAAGATTACCAGTGCGTGCTTAAGTCATGGCTCTTCCAAATCGTGATTTGCCCTCTGCTTAGGCGCGTGAGTCTTAATAAAGTTCCCAATTAATGTTCCATGCTGCAAAATCTTGGTAACTTGGAAGCACAAAGACGATAGTGCAAAGCTCTAGACCGCATTGCTCTTCGCTTGCCGCGTTAACTCTTGACGTGCTTTGGTGGTAGATCCTTCAAGAACTTTCTTTTGGGCTTTGACAATTTCAACAGAACAAGGCGAATCTTTCAACACTTGCTCAGCCACACTGCCCAAAAGAAAATGGGATACACCCTTTCGTCCGTGAGAGCCCATTACGATCAGGTCAGCGTTCCATTGTTCGGCGCATTGGCAAATCGCATCGGCAACTTTGCCGAAGGGTACCTTCGTCTCAACGCTGTTGTCGGGCAATTTAGATCGAATCTTCGCACCGGAGGTATCGCAAACCTGGATGCATCTTTCGAGAATACGCTCGTCCAGTCCGTCGTAGGCTGGGGGAAAGTATCCGAACCTAAACTCCTGCGGAATCTCTTCTGCTACGCAAATCACAAGGAATTGATCGATTTTGTTCCATGGTCTCACAGAAAGAAATTCGATCATTCTTGTAGAACAGTCCGAACCGTCCACTGCAACTAATACCTTCATACCTACCTCCTTAACGCTATTGGTATGTTGGCACACCGAAGCAGCGATGAACTCCACCATTGGCGGTATTCTAGAGATCCAGCTGGATGATCACGTCGGCTAAATCGACTCAAGAGATTAATTCAATCGGACGATGTCACGCGAGCGGCAATGAGTCAAGATGAGTCTTGTAATCGCTGGTTCCTGAGCCTTGTCGCATTTACAGTCGCCGCTCGCCGAGCTCCAGGGGTGTCGCCTGTCAATACGCCTCCGTAGAGGGACTGATCAGGGCAATCGCCGTCCTGTACATCTTTCTATTTGAGCAACTATCAGCGCTTGCCGCTCACGATTGAGTTCACTCTATCAATGTATTGAATCAGCCCAACAAGACCCCTTTCGTCATGTTCTTCCAAACGTCCGCGATTGGCATCAAGATAAGCGCGGATCCGCTCGCTCGACAGCGCACCAGGTTGGTCTACAGGGTGGGGTTTGCTGAAGTCTTCGTATTTCGTCTTGAGACAATTTAGACCGTGAAAGAGGTCACGAGCAGACTCAAGCTCACTAAGCGAGATCCCTCCCATGAAAAAACTCAGGCGTTCCAGGGCCGCAAATTTGGAGAGCAACCAGTCAAATGATTTGTCGTGGTGTCCGCTGGCAATGTATTTTAAGAGTTCGTCTCTGGTCATCAGAAAATCATGATTAGCATCAATTGCCACGAATGAACGCGATGCTATATCGAGCGCTTTGGCTGCACTCGCGAAATTGGTATCATCCGCTCCCTCGAACAGTTTTATATTCGACAGGAACTCTTCTATCATGTTGAGCGCGCCTTCAAATGTATTGAGCTTGAGCGACTCGAGAATGCGGAGAGCATCTCTTTCTCGCAGTGGGCATTCGCATCGCTCGCCAGCGCCTTCGCGAAATTCATGACGTAAACAAACTGGCTCTATTGCATCCATACGATTCTATTTCAACCACCATTCAAAAAATTGCTTTGTAATTCCAGACTTTTCTAATCCTCACCTTCGAGCAAGTAGTCCTAAATCCGCCTTCATCTCTTTCGGTAAATCGACTTTCGAAAGACTGATACTTGCTTCCTCAAATAGCAAGGCGCACATTCGAGAACCTACCTGCCATATCGTCCTTCCAGGCGATCGCCTTTCTCTGCGGAAGGCAGCTAGAATTCGGGACTCTCAGCTCAGGTATGGATCAGCACTGTCTTTGCCACCCGATCTAATTTTGCTCCTCTGCGGTCCAACACCCATAACAAAGTCGCGCTTGTCCTTCACTATTTCAACGGAGCAGGGCGAGTGTCGCAAGACCTCTTCCGCAACGCTACCAAGAAGAAAGTGAGAGAAGCCTTGCCTTCCGTGTGAACCGATCACTATAAGGTCAGCGTTCCACGCAAATGCCATCTTGCATATGGTCTCTGCTGTCGGTCCATTCAGAACTTTGCCTTCGATCTTATGCTGAGGCACGGCCTTGGAAAGTCGAGAGGTTGCATTTTCGACAAAGTCATTGCCTAACTTGTAGAGCCGATCTCGAACACTCTCATGGTCTTTTGAGTTTAATACAAAGGGCAGCTCCGCAGGTATTGGCCCAACTACGGACAAAACGAGAAACTGATCGTTTTCGCCCCATACTCTCGACGATACATAATCTATAGCCCGGCTAGAGCACGACGATCCGTCCACAGCAACCAATATCTTCATTACGGCACCTCGATCAACTTTTATTAGCTTGGCAGAATGCTAAGCCGACCACATCAATCCGGTGTGGTATTAGCCAGCTGAAATCAATCTCCGGCTGATAAGTCTGCTTCATTAACCAGCTCTGCCATTTCAGAATCATACTCTTTGTATACGATAACCATCTTGTTCAGATCTGTGGACCCACAAGACGGGCATTGAATGCCATGGTCTATGAGGCAGAAGCAAATGTCACAGACTTCGCACTCGTACTGGATGGACTCATTCGCCTTAAGATCTGCTTTTGGTCTAACGTTCATCATGGGCTGGCCCCGCTAGTTGTCTTTGTAATTCCTCTCTCCTCTTATGCTAATCTCAAAGCGGGAGATGGCACATCGTCACCAGGGATGACTAAGTCAGTATATGCAAACCCGTTCGATGGCTTCTTGATCAGGTGTACTCAAACTAACATCTCCTTTGAGCACATCTGTCAAACCTATACTTTCCTAATCGGGACTGTTTTGGAATTTGTTTGCGCCCCGGCAGACTTTGGAAGCGTGATTTGTAAGACACCATTTTTGAAAAAAGCAGCTACGTTATCCTCGTCAATTTCGCAAGGAAGAGGAAGGCTCCTGATGAACATACCATAGCTGCGCTCCATGCAGTAGTGTCCTTTCAGATTCTCATCCTTCTCTTCTTTCTTCTCACCGCTGATGGTGACCATATCACGGCATAATGTCACTTCCACATCGTTCTCGTCCATTCCAGGAAGCTCGACTGTCAGTTTTAGCTCTTTCTCTGTTTCGCTCATATCGGTCCTTGGTGTCATCGAGAATCCTGGTTGATGAAAGGCGCTGTAGGGAGCCAGTTCAAAAGTGCGGTAGAACTCTTCAAAGACTTTGTTTAGATCACGATGCAACACAGCAACCGGGTGTTCGTCTTCTCGATGCGAATTGGGTAGATGTTTTTTTCCCCAGCTCCAAGGCATTAGATCACTAATCGTCATTTTTTTCTCCTCAACTTCTGTTTTACCAAAGCCGTTTTCACACGGCATGAACTTTTATTGTTTTGGGTTTGTGGATCGCGTGTCTTGGCAGCGTCAACCTGAGAGTCCCATCCTTCAGCTCGGCAGTAATGGCATCTTTATCGATGGTGTCTGAGATACTGAACTGTCGTCTGTAATTGGCTAGAGCAAACTCTGTATAAACTAGCTCAAATCCTTCAAGATCTTCTTTCGATACTCTCGCATCGATAGTCAAAACATTGTTATCCATCGCAATTTCTATGTCATCTTCCGCAACTCCCGGTAGATTTACTATGAGCTTGAAACCATTCTCAGTTTCGTAAACGTCCGCTTTGGGCAAAAGCGTGCGTACTGATTCGCTCGATTCGAAGGGCGGAGCCATAGTCTTTGGTTGAACTGATGTGATCATTTTTCGTACCTCTTAATGGTTTTGCTTTGTGATGGCTATTTTGTTGACGGTTGCACCTTTCCCAGGGCGAGCCAACTCGATTCTGAGTACTCCCTTGTTGAGGGTCGCGACAACACGATCGGCATCGATGATGAACGGCAATTCAATGCTTCGGAAAAACGGATTGTTAAGTCTTTCCTGTTTGTGTGTCTTGAGGTTTTCTCGTTCGGGTGTCCCCTTCAACGTGAGCATGTTTCCGGTGACACTAAGTTCGATATCACTTTCAGTGACTCCAGGTAGCTGGCTTAAAATCAGTGCCTTGTCTTGGCTCCTGTAGACATTTATCGGTGGATAATCACCCGTGGCTACGCCCAGCCCCAGAGCTGGCGCCTGACGCAATTGTGCATAAAGCCGCGGAAGATAGTCTTCGTGCTTCTTACTGCTGAGTGTTTTGGAAAACATAATTGTACCTCTTTGCCTACCAGACCGAGGCTGGACTTGTACGAACAGCAACGCTGATAGTGCATCGTTGCATATCAAACATGATAACTTGAGTAATCGTACCCTGCATCGTCCGATGGGTGTATTGCGAGCGATACCAGATCCGACTGAGATCAAAGCCGAAAACAATTGAGAGTTCAAACAGCATTGCTGGCATGCGATGGTCCATGCATTAGTAACTCTTATATCGATCTCGGCTCGGGTCGCTTTTTTCCCGGGCAGGGACCCGAATGCGGAGCATATTCACAACACTTGCTCCCATCCCAGTCGTGCCACTCTATGTGGTGTCTTCGAACATGTTCATCAACTGCCCGTCCCAGCGTCGGTAGGAAATTTTCTGCGCCGATCTTATCGAACAAGCCATATCGCTTTAACTGATCTTTAACCGGTCCTTTCATCTGAGCAAAACACAGTTCAATGCCGACTTCGCTAATGTCGTTTTCGAACTCGATTAGCGCATCGGCTTTTGTTGAATCGATATCGGTGACCGGTTCAGCTTCGATGACAACTCTGATTACCCCTCCACGACGACATTAAATTCCTACGGAATTGATTGGTGATACGCAATACGAATCGGAATGGTTCGCCTGCGGCCTGCTTTCGCGAAGAGCTTCGATTACATCTTCATTCGAAGTCGGCGAAAAGTTGGTATAGAACAGTCCAACTGCTTGAAATGGCTCTGGAACGGCTAAGGCGATAACACCATCGGCAGCTTCGCTCAGTTGTTCGAAACTTTCTGGACTCATCACCGGCGATGCCACCAGTGTATGCTTGGCCCCCCGATTTCGGGCGGTTCTCACTGCAGCAATCGCTGTCATGCCTGTAGCCACTCCATCATCGACGACTATAACGGTCTTGCCGCTGAATGTTAAAGGCCGTGTCCGGCCGGCAAGTTCGTAGAACTGTGCTTCAAGTTTCGACGTAGCTTGAACTAATCGATCGCGTTGCAAATTTATGTAGGATTGCCATGATGGCTCTTTGGGAATCTCAGTATTAAGCATGACAATGCCATCGGAAGAGACGGCGCCAATCGCATACTCTGGTTGACCCGGATATGGAAGCTTCTTCGATACGATAATCTCAAGTGGGCATCTTAGAATTTTCGCCACCTCAAATGCGACCGGAACTCCACCTCTGGGCAGTCCGACAACCACTACGTTATTCGAATCGACCTTACCACCAAGGCAAAGCTTCTTCTCGACTTTGTCACCCAGGTGTCGACCAGCTTCTTCCCGATCTTTGAACTTCATGATCGTCTCTCCCGTGGAACGAGCGCAATTACTTTGCCATATGTTTTGTTACTGTCTTGCTTTTGGGTTGTGTCTCACTCACCTTTGGACGATAGATGAGAACACTGTTCGTGGTCGCTCTGATCACTTTTGTCGTGGTGCTTCCGAGAACATTTTCTTCAGGGCTTTTGTAACCGTAGGCACCCAGCACGAGCAGACTATTTGTGCCTTCTGCCGCGCTCAGGAGTGTTCCACTCACGGTCCCTTTTCTGATGGAGAAAACATCCTCTATCCAATATTCACGAAGAAATTTCTCTCCTTCCTCAAGTAGGACTTTTGCATTTTGCTTTTCCTCGCCCTCGGGAATTACTATCATCGCTTTGAGTTTCGAGTCGGTGTTTTTTGCAAGGTTTTCTGCCATTAGGAGAGCGCCGCGAGATGCCTCACTTCCATCGTAAGCAACCAGAACCTGCTTTACCTCCTCGACTGGCTGCACTGCTATTAATACCGGCACCGGTGCAGCGACTACGAGGCGTTCTGCTACAGAGCCCAGAATGAGATTAGCCGGAAGCCTCTTCTCCCCTTGAGCTCGATGACCAACGACTAATACATCGGTATGTCGTGACTGTTTAAGTATCTCCTCGACAGTATAACCTTCCGAAAGGCGGGAATCGGCCTCAATACCTCTAACTCGTGCTTCTTTCGCAAAACGCTCAAGAATTACTCCGCCGATACGTCTTAATGCCTTGAAGACCTTTTCAGAGGTTTCCACCGAGTCGCTCAGACCAAGCTCCTCTCCGAACTCGGGCTCCAAAAACAGTTCGACTATCCGAGGGTCTACAACGTGCTGTCCGGTCAGCTCAGCAGAGAGCTTGGAGGCAAGCCAAAAGCCGTACTCTGCTGCCAGCTGGCTGTTCTTGGATCCGTCGAGTGCTACCAGAATATTGCTGAATGTCATTTTTCAATCCCCAAGATTTTTGACTTAATTTAAATTACAACATGATGTTGAAGCGCTTGTACTGATCGAAAGAATGATTGCTGGGATGATTCATAAAACCTCAATCTAATTCCTTCGAATCTTCTATACCGCCTTTCGATTGACCTCTTTTACTTCTTCGAGACCTGAAAAGGGTAGGAGGGAATGAACGGTGGTCGGTCGAAGTCGCCGAGAGCTCTTTTAGAGCCGAGCTCCACTCGATAGAACGAATCTGCGCCGGTCCAAATTCCGGCCCAGAGATCCTCGGCCTTGTCAGGGAGAGTTTTGGCGAGATGCCACATGGTTTCGATCTTGTCTTCACCGTTCGGTCTGGTGTGCTGACCGGCCCACGATGTTAGCGAGTCGAACTTGCCGAAATTGACGCAAAAACAGATCAGCGCATCCGACACGAATCCAGTCAATTCGTATTCTTCATCAGAATCATGAGCACCGACTCCCGTCTTAAATGTGCCGGTCACCGCTCCATTCTCTACTTTGGTGATGTTCATCTCAGATCCGTGCTGGTTACGCCACAGACCGATGAAGTTATACGGCATGTGGACCTGCTTACTTGCATTGACATCGATCTTTACTGACATTGCAACTCCTCCTCTGGTTGGTCGATTTCTTCTTTCATTGTTGATAATGGATGTTACCTGGCCGGATAACATGGTGGCATGACGCGTTCACACTACTATTCTGTCCCGGGTCAACGGATGGATCATCGACATTTCGGCTGATTCTAGAGGCTGATGTTGGAATTGCAATGGCCTCATCCTGTGACCTGACGTACCATGCAATCATTTCGGCTACTTTCCGGGCTGCTGCCTCATCAGACCGAGTATCTTCAGGACAATCCACACCAGCCAAGTATCATCTCTGGTACTGAGAAGCAATGATCGATTGTGAAGACAACTGTCGAAACCCAACTCATTAAGCCGTTGGGTCGATGTCCGGATGTGGAACATCTCCTAATATGTCAGTATCAGTAGACGGGAGCGGCCGCGTGCGCAATCGGCGATACATCTCACCCAAGGGTACCAGAGCAATAATTGATCTGGCAAAACTCGCCTGGCCGCTGATGATGCGTTTGAAGCATGGCGGTATTAAACTACGCATTGTCGGCAATGGATTGCAACGATTTCAGTTGCTCAAGAACGAGCGTGTGGTGATC
>CAZISK010000257.1:0-9253 GCA_964541355.1 uncultured Candidatus Obscuribacterales bacterium | reverse complement strand
CGTGGATGCTTGGAGTTGGCGCCATTATTGGATCCTACGCCTGGTTGGTGCATGGCCCGATGATTGCAAGAGCAGGAGCCTTCGCGGCGACATCGGCCTGGGTGGTTGCGGCGTTGATGACCTTGCCATCTGCTTTCATCCTTGCCGAACTGTCTTCGATGTTCCCCACCGCCGGCGGACCTTACGTATTCAAGTACTATGCATTCAAGCGCGTCTTTCCGCGCACCGGTGAAATGATCGGCTTTTTGACCGGTTGGCTTTTCTACGCATGCGTCATCTGCGCTCTGGCATGCATGGGCAATGGGTTCAGCAGCCTCTTGAGCAACATCTTCTATGGAAGCGCCGCCAACTCGCCGATCTGGTTCGGACCTGTGCTGATTGTCTGTCTATTCGGCACCTGTACGTATCTCAACATGATCTCTGTCAACAAGGCATCGGCAGTCAATAGCTGCGCAACCATAGTCAAGTTCGTTATGGCGATCTCTTTCGGAATGCTCGTATTGTTATCGCCAGGCAGCTCGGTTGCCAACCTAATTAATTTTAGTAACCCTCTTGGTAACACCAACTTCTTCGCGAATTTTGCTTCTGTGTTCCTTCTGGCTTTGAGCGGCTACGCCGGGATTGAGATCACCTCCTGCTCCAGCTCCGAAACAAAAGATGCCAGGCGCAGTGTGCCGCGTGCCATCATCCTAACACTCGTAACGACCTCTTTCATTTACGTCGGGATGAGCCTGGCAGTCGGTGCCGCGTCGCCTTACATCCTTTCTGCTAATGGCGAAAACGCCGTCATTACAGGCACGACGGTCTCCGCAACCGTCCCTGCCATGACCGGGCACATCGCCGGTCCGTTCTGGGGCAACTTGATGAGCGCAGCTGTAGTGACGTCGATTGTGGGATGCGGCTTGAGTTGCTTGCTAAATCTGGCTAGGGTCGGCTATTCCATGGCAGCCACCGGGCTATTTCCCCGCAAGTTTGCCGAGCTCGATCGCAACACCAAGGTGCCCTCCTATGCGCTCTGGTTCCAGTTCTGGTGTCTTGTGATCGTTACCGTAGGCAGCAACGTTCTTGCTAAGACCGGACTCTGTCCCGATCCATACGTGTTCATGGGAGAGATCTTCGGATTCATCTATTCTTTTCTTGCGCTGCTGTACGGATTCTGTCTTATGTCGTTGCGCTACACCGATCCGGATATGCCGCGACCATTTCGCATAGGCGCGAAAGGCAACGGTCTGGCCTGGACGATGACAATCTGGTCAGTTGCCGTTTATGGCTTTGCCGCCTTTGGCTGTACGACCTGGGTTCAGCAGATCACAAGTCTCATCATGCTTTTGGTCGGAATACCCATTTACTTCTGGTATCGCAGGCATGGTCGGTTTGCCGATTCTATCGACTTAGCTGACGCTCAGCTAGCCCCTGCCATACCGGAAACTGCTATCGTTCGGTGAGAGAATTACAAGCTGTTTTACGGTCAAATCCTCGTTACAAAGAACGGCTTTTAACACAATCGTATTAAAATCTGTGGTCTTATATATTCAGAGGCGATATCTAAGCAGGCAACGGCACTATGTCACAATCACGGTATCTGAACATCTACGTTCACGGAGACAAGAAAAAACTTCCTCATTTGCTCACCGCCATTCAAAAGTCAGTATGTGACGGTTGGCAAGTTGCCGCTGAAGAAGGTCGGGCAAGACGCGGTGGAGACGAAGTTCAGGAATACCGCTTCACAGCTAATCAGACCACCGGTTTCTTACGGTTCTTCTGCAGTGCTGACAGACCTTACGTTTTCTATCTCCGGGATTCCGGCATTATCGGTTCCGACGGCCCGATTACTTTGCAAGATAACGATTATCTTGTGCGGCATTTTGTCTCGTCGATTTTGAAGCCGGTCTGCACTGATCTGGATTTCAAACTGCAGGTTACGCGCTCGCAAATGCATTAGGCTCTACCCGTGGTGGCACTTCCTGATAGGTTGTGCGCGGCATTGTCGATATCGGTGCGTACTCGTCGCCGATCAGTTGAACATGGAAATATGTAATCAGTAGTGTTTTTCTGAATGCTCCTTTTGCCGGTGTGCTAATAGGTCTCTAGAACGTTGATTATCACAATTCGATTTCGGTCGCCTACAGATCGTAATTCGATTTCACAGACGAAATGGCAGTTGGTGCTGGTCTAGGAAGTTTCGATCAGGGAAAACCCTATTGAATGTTTGTCCTGGAATTCCTAAAGTTGAAATTCGTGGAATGTCTTTGGCGCACGCGCCTCTCTAGTCGGACACCACTTTCAACAGACCAGCTCAAGCTCCTAGATCGTGCTGAGCTCGGGCTGCGCTGTTTCCGCTCTCGCCTGAATTGTTCGGGATGAAGAGTTTAATCACAAGGTGAAACAGGATCAATGCAGTTGACGCTGTATTCGCATTGTATGCGTGTGTAAGTAACCCTAACTGAGCTGGTGGATAAACTCTATTTCTGTATAGCAGTGCTTTGATACGCGCTGTAGATGCTGGTTCCATTCGATTGAAATCGTGTTGGTTGGACTCGGCAACCTTGGCTTTGTGCTTTTCTGTATGAGGATCTAATGCTATGGCATTTTCTCTGCAAATGTTTTCTACAAAAGAAAAACCGGTGACTGATGGCTCTCCTTCAATTGCTGATAGAACTGGCAAACAGGTTTTTTTTCGCAATACAGTCGAGTCGACTCGAAAGAAACGAATCGCCGCCCTCAATGAAAAAGCAAATTGGCAGGACATTCTATTCGTCCAGAGCATCCTTGCAGACGAGAAGGGCGAGGGCGTCGTCGTCCTTACGGATGGCAGCCTCCGCAAGTATATTAGCGTGACTGGTATCAATCTTCTGTTGTCAGACGAATTCGATCGCGAGCTGCTAGCAAGACAATTCGGCAATCTTTTTGACAGTGTCGAGTGTGACATGCAGGTCCTAGTCAAGTCTCGAAATTTGCCTGTGGAGGAGTATCTTGAGCAGTATCAGATGCACGTCAAGACTGACGATCTGTACTTGCGCCGCTATGCTGAATACACAGATAACTGGTTTCGCGAGGAACAGTCGCTTCGATTCATTCCGCAGCGGGAGTTTTATTTGTTGTTGAGTTTTCAGCCGCCTGATACCAATGGCGGGCGCTCCTGGAGCGGCAAGCGATCTCCTTCGGCGCATGATGAGTATCTGTATGAACTGAATCGCTATGTGCAGGTTGCGTACGATCAGCTCAATCAGAGTTGTATGAAACCCAAAGTGCTGAATCAAGAGGAGATTCGCAATCTCTTGTTTTCCAGTCTCAATCCAGGTTTGATTGAACGAGAAAGAGTAGTGCCGGAGCCGCATCCCGAATTCTCTGAATGCTCTGCGCTTGCTCGCTCGGCGCTGGAAGTCTCCGATAAGAACCTATGGTTGGATGGAAAGTTCATAGCGACGCACTATCTCAAGGAGATGCCGCACAACGTCTGGATCGGCTGGTTCATAGAGATGATGTCATTGCCGTTCGAATATACGCTCTCGATTTTCATTCATCAGTGCAACCAGGAGCGGGTCCGAAAGGCTCTGAAGTACAAGTATCACTTTGGCAAGTTGTCGTCCCGACAATTGCCTGCGCCGGATCTCGAGCTGTCTGAGGTGACCAGTCAGACGGAAGCGGCTATTCAGACCTTTCTGAGGAGCTCCGCAAAAGCGTTTGACGTTAGCATGTATGTGACCTGTACCGCCGATTCGCAGGAGCGCCTGAATCGCTGTACCGATCAAATCAATCGAGTGATACAAAATCGTGGTGCGAAGATGGACAAGGGGCACTACTTGCAGCTTGATGCCTGGCAATCAACCTTGCCTATCGGTGTTGATAAGCTGGCCATCGTCCATCAAGTGATGTCGCCGGTGGTGGGTACGCTCTGGCCATTTTTCAGTGCCAAGTGCGGCACCCCGACAGGTGTGCCGTTCGGCTTTTCTCTTGCCTCGGGAGAGCCGGTCTTGTTGGATCCATTTTTCCTGGGAGCGGGCAAGGAAGCATACAACATGTTCGTTGTAGGAATGACCGGAGCAGGCAAGTCCTTTGCTGTATCGATGCTTATTCTCAGGCTTTTGCCGACAGGGATGAGGTTTATCTTGATCGACAAGACTGTCGATCGTTTTGGATCCTACAGATTCATAACTGAGATGCTTGGTCCGAACCATTGTGCTTACATAGACCTTGGTCCTAACTCCGGGTATGTTTTGAACCCTTTCGATCTTGGCGCTGACGATGCGGATTCGCATGGGCGACCAACCGGAGACAAGATATCGCGATTGCTCTCGCTCTTGGACCTTATGCTAGCCGAGGAAGGACATGATGAGCTGGATTTGCAAGACAAATCAATCCTGGATAAGTTGATTCGTCAAACATATGCAAATGTGCGCTTGTCATACAACCGGGTTCCGACAATGTCTGACTTGGCGCACTTTGTGAGCAGTGCCGCGGATATCGAGATAGACAACGATCGAAGGAAGCGGATGCAGAATCTCGGAAGAGGTCTGTCACTTTTCACCGCAGATGGTGCCTTCGGCGGCCTTGTCGATGGACTTACCAATTTCGATACCGACAAGCCGTTCATCGTATTTGATACCAGAGATGTGAATGAACCTCGTCTCGAGAAGATTGCAGTTTATACCCTTGCTGATTTCGTCAGGCGTACTGCCGCTGCCTCGAAGGCGAAAGGCGTGCGATTGGCGGCGATCATTGATGAGGCGTCTACTTTGATGCGATTCAAAGCGGGCGCTCGTTTGCTCGATGATCTTTCGAGGCGGTCTCGACACTACGGCATGATGCTGGTTTCCATCACGCAACAGCTCAAGGACTTCTTCCGCCAGTCCGATCAGGCTGATTCGGTCGTGAAGAATGCCCATATGAAGATTCTGCTGCGCCAGGACCCAAGTGACTTGAAGCTGTTGCGCGAGACGCTCCGGCTCAACGATCCTGAAGTCGACGCACTGGCTCGATTTGCGCGTGATGATCTCAGAAGGAAAGAGAGTCACGCTCTTCTTATTGTCGGTGCAATCAAAGGCACCGTACGTTTTGTGCCATCTCCACAAGACTACTGGATCTGCACATCAGAACCGATCAAAGACATACCGGAGCGGCGCCAGATGATAGAGGAGCTGCAAAAAAAAGATCCAAAGCTAAGTCCCACCGAAGCTTGCCGGCAAGCTATCTACCTGCTCGGACTGCGACGCGGCGCCGAGTTGGGTAGTTAGACGCATGCCGCCTCACGTCGACGAACGCGCCGAGTTGAGCATGGCGTCAGGTTGCTCTTCTGAAAGTCTTGTTCGCTTTCTCGACAAGAGCGAGGAACAAGCACTCTGGCGAATCTGGTGCTATTGGTCAAATTGAAATTGATGCATGTCTTTATCACTGAGAGCCATTCTCTGAATCTTGCCTCCGAGAATATTGAACCTGCACTCTTGCCTTGAGAGCTGTTGAATTCAACAGTCCATCTCTCTCTCGTGTCTCGTCTAAGGTGAAGAGGATTAGGCATTCATAATGAAAACGGGCTAAAAATGATTCGGAACTCCTAATAATGTGTGGAGTTATTAGGAGTTCCTTATTATAGGTGCCGAAGGTTCATTAGGGTACCCTAATAACGCCACTGGAAGACTTGTTCGACGCTCAACTTCGACGAGCATTTTGAAAAAAGGTTAGAACGACATGGAATCGCAGTAGCGGAAGTCGCATGGAGGATGACGTAACGATCTTCACCAGCCCTGGTTCTTGCGATGTCTACTGATGTCTCGTGTCACGCTGCACCAAGAGGAGGGGCGAGCAGCGTTAAGCGAGATAAGAGCAGACCGCGAGTGTCAGCGGTGCGGTGAGGTGAGGCATTGGCTGAACCAGCCAAAGGTACTCGATCTGGAATCAGGCTCTTTCGGGCAGACCCATCACGTCTGCGTTGTCGCCAGTCGCTCTGACGCCGGCCTCGTCGATGACGACGGAACCGCAATCTTCGTCTTCTACTTTCCAGCTTTCGAAATAGTTGCGTACGACCCAACCTTTGAAGTTGCTTGTGTTCACCCTGCGCCAGAGCCAGCCATCGGACCTGTTGATCGAGCTTACTTTTCCTTCCTTGTCGTATTCGAAGGAATAATATGTGCCTTGTGCTTTGTAGCGGAATGACGTGATTCGGCCGCTTTGATCTTTGAATACCGTATCGCCAAACGAGTTGGCGCTTGCTTTGTCATGGCGCTTTCTCGCGATGGTGCGGCCTCGTCGTCGGTCCTGCGTTTTGGTGTCACTCTCGTAACATGACTCTTCGCTTTCCATCCAATTGCTGGTTTGTTCGAACATAGTGTGCACTCCTCTTCTTTCATGGGCGATTCTTTCGATGGACGATTCGTTTATGGATTCAATCAGAATGAATTTCTTGGAACGATTCCGGTCTTTGGTTCTTTGATGGTTTCTTTGAAACGATTCCTGTCATCGACTCATTGATGGGTTGGTTCATTCTCTAGTTTCATTGATTATTTCCACTTGAACGAATTTGTTTGGACGATACTGTTGATGGTTCTGGGATTCCTGGATAACTCTGGAGCGTGGGATTCTCCAGACATCCAAAGTGAAAATTACTTTTTCGCTTCCGCGAGAGATTTTTCTCCTCCTTGCTTGGAAGCGCTTTTTGACTCGATGATATCCAGCTCTTCCAGGATGGCGTCGGTCATGCCTTCTGTTCCGACCAGTTTTTCGGTCCAGCGCAAAGGTTTGCTGGTATCGGTTACGGTATCAGCTAGATTGACATAAATATCGGATGTGCGATATCCAGCCTGGAGAGTCCGCTCGACCGCTTCTTCGATTCTCTGGGCTTCGGTTTCCAGCCCGAATGAATAGCGCAACAGAAGCGCGGCTGAAAGTATCTGCGCAATCGGATTGGCAACGCCGATGCCGGCGATATCTTGAGCGGATCCACCGGGAGGCTCGAATAATCCGAAGCCGCTATCGGTTAAACTCGCGGAAGCGCAGAGTCCGAGTGAGCCCGGCAGTGCTGCTGCTGCATCCGAGAGAATGTCTCCGAACATGTTGGAGGTTACGATCACATCGAATTGAGACGGATCTTTGATCAATTGCATGGCGCAGTTGTCTACCAGCATATCTTCCAATTCGACGTCTGGATACTCGCAGGCAACCTCTTTCACGACAGCACGCCAGAGTCGGGATGCTGTTAGGACGTTGGCCTTGTCCACGGACGTCAATTTCTTGCGACGCAGTCGTGCGGCTTTGAATCCGGCATGCGCTGCAGTTCTTACTTGATCTTCCGTATACTCTGATTCGTCCTGGGCAAAACGGATACCGTTGCGCACGCCTTCCTCGTGTCTGCCGAAGTAGGCATCACCGAGCAGTTCCCGGACGATGAGCATGTCGACGCCTTTGGCGACGATATCTGCTCTGATTGGGCTGATTGTGGCCATGCCCGGATAGATTCTTGCTGGACGGAGATTGACGGCAAATTTGAAATGTTTTCTGAGCGTCAGTATCGAGTTACGCTCGCAATCCTTCCACTTTGGCTCATCCATTTCGCTAATCGGTCCGCCCACCGAGCCGAACAAAATCGCATCGCTTTGTTGACACAGATCGAGCGTCTCTTTCGGCAAATGCGAGCCATACTTTTCGTATGCCGCGCCGCCGGCGTAGCCTTCCGTCATTTTGAACTGGTGTCCGAATTTATCAGCTATGAATTTGACGACGCGCACTGCTTCGCGCATCACTTCACGACCAATTCCGTCACCAGGAAGAACAGCTATTGTCCGTTGCATCACAACCTCTAGTTTTTTGTACCCGCCATTGCCAATGCTCTGTCATTATTTTTGGTCGACGGAGCGGACCATGTTTTTTCATTGCGCTCTCGGTATTCGCCGATCTCTTTGTCGTGAGACAGGATGTAGTTGATATCGTCTAATCCGTTAAGCAAGCAATGTTTACGGAATGGATCATACTCAAAGTAATGTTTTTCCGTCGCTAGACCTTCATTAACAGTGACGACCTGCTTTTCCAGGTCTATGGTTACATAGACATCTTGTGTTTCCGCTCGTTTGAGCAAACGCTCGATAATGTTTTTCTGCAGTGTGATCAGCAGCATTCCATTCTTGGCGCAGTTATTCGCAAAAATATCTGCAAAAGATTCGGCGATCACTACCTCTATGCCGGCACCCTGTATCGCCCAAACTGCATGCTCTCGCGAACTTCCGCAGCCGAAGTTGTAACCGGTCAGGAGAATTTCGGCTCCTTGAAAACGCGGCTGATTGAGCGGAAAATCCGGTTCGGTATCTTTCAATCTGCGAAAGAGATTTTGTCCGTAGCCGTCTCGGGAGACGCTGGTCAAATACTGAGCCGGAATAATCTGATCAGTGTCCACGTCATTCTTTGGAAGTGGTATTACTTTTGATGATATTGGTCGAAATTTTTTCATTGCCTAATCCTTTGAATTGGTTGGATCGAATCAAAACTGCTCTTGAATCACAGATACTTCGCCGGTGATGTGATTTTTCCTTCGACGGCGCTGGCTGCGACTGTCGCCGGTGAAGCCAGGTGCGTGATGCTGTTGGGACCTTGCCGTCCCATGAAGTTACGATTCGAGCTGCTCAAGCAGCGCTCTCCGGGAGGAACTCTGTCGTCGTTCATACTCAAGCACATAGAGCAACCAGGCATTCTGAATTGCGCTCCTGCCTCTTCGAATACCTTGTCCAGTCCTTCCTCGATCGCTTGAGCGCGTACTGATTCAGAGCCAGGCACGACATACATGGTTATGCCTTCTGCCACTTTCTTTCCTTTCAGAATTTGCGCAGCGATGCGCAAGTCTTCAATTCTTCCGTTGGTGCAAGAGCCGACAAAAGCCCACTGGAATGGCAATCCTACAAGGGATTTTCCGGCTTCGAGCTTGGTGTAAGCCAGCGCCGCTTCGAGATCTTTTTTTGCTACATCGCTGAGCTTCTTCGGATTTGGGATCGGTTTTCCAAGCTCAATACCCTGGCTGGGGTTGGTTCCCCAGGTGACCATCGGATCGAGCTCATCCAGATTGATTACAACCTCTTTGTCGAATTTGCTTTCCGGATCGCTTCTGAAGCTGTCCCAGTAGTCTACGGCTTCCTGGAAGTTGTCTCCGGAAGGCGCTAGTTTTCTGCCTTTCAAGTAGTTGTACGTGACTTCGTCCGGTGCGATCACACCTGCTCTGGCACCGCATTCGATGCTCATATTGCAAATGGTCATACGCTCTTCCATCGACATTCTG
>CAZISK010000256.1:0-9262 GCA_964541355.1 uncultured Candidatus Obscuribacterales bacterium | reverse complement strand
CTCCCAATTTGTTCTTCATCGGCACGGTCAACGTTGATGAAACGACGCAGA
The DNA here is from genome assembly GCA_964541355.1 of uncultured Candidatus Obscuribacterales bacterium. Taxonomy (GTDB): domain Bacteria; phylum Cyanobacteriota; class Vampirovibrionia; order Obscuribacterales; family Obscuribacteraceae; genus JADYXR01. The sequence continues at coordinate 9,211 of CAZISK010000256.1, read as the reverse complement.
ACTTTGCCGACAAGATTTTTGACCGGGCTCAAGTAATTGAAGTGACACACCTAAGGGAGGAGGTTGCTTCCCGTATAACTCGTCCGGAATTACGAGATTGGCTCATGGCCATATGGGATGCAGTTGCAGATGTTCAGCCATTTTCAATCCGCGTTGTTGATGAAGTTAATAGGTACGTCGATGAAGCCGTGCGGATTGGCTTACCATGGGAAGAAGCGCTCGACGATCAAATCATTCAAAAGATCCTGCCGCGGATAAAAGGCACTGACCTCAGAATTGGTACCATGCTCCAAAGGCTGAATGATATAACCGCCAACCGGTTCCCTCGTAGCAACTACAAAATTCAGCAGCTCAATTACAGTTACCACACAAATGGAATCGCATCCTTTTTCTAGACTTAGCTTCTACGATCAGTCTGGAGCAATCATCCCGGAACCGGTCGAAGGGTGCAAATGTGGCATCGCAATAGATGTTCCAAAGGAGTTCCATTCCGCCATCTCGTTACAGGTAGGTGGCTACTTGCTGCCGGTGTTGACGAATGGAGCGGTTGCATATTCGGAGTGGCCATCAGGCGGTCCGGGTAGCTACGAGCTTTTCCTGGAGTGCGCTGGCATTCGCGAACGCAGGACTGTCACCGTGATGCCCCGCTATTTCACCGGTAATGATCTCTCTACCGTTCTTCATGAATTAACCGAGTCATTACCCTTTACAATCGCATCGCAGTTAAACGCCTGTGGCGCACGATTAGGTAAGTTACCGTCGCAAGATGCTAAGTCGTCGGTAGAGGCTGAGTATCTCAAACTACGTCGTGCTATTGAGGGCACGAGAGAACAGCTGGGTATGCTCCAAATTCTCCGAATTCTTCAACAAAAGTGCCACCAAGTTTTGTTGCCAAAGGCTGAACTTCGAAGTGTCAACAAAGCCAGAAGACCAGACATCTCCAGATTGCCCCAGGCTATCGCAGTACCTGGTAACCTGGTTTCGAGCGACAGGTTGTATCGAATTTTCGACATCACGGTTGAGCGGTCTCTCGACGCATATGAAAATCGACTTGTAAAGGCATACGTTATGGCTTTGCGAAGTCAATTGGTTAGGTTGCAGGTTAATGTGAAATCGATGCGGTCACCGCCAGTGGTGCCAAGTGACGTAGACGCTTTGGCTAACGAATTTCGCTTAGCCTGCACGCGAGCCGCCTTTCTCAGGGAAGTGAAAAACTCTTCCGTGACGTCCATACGCGTCAATATGCTTCTTCTGAAAAACCCTGCTTACCGAGCGGTATTGGAAGGTTATCTTGCGCTCAATGAACAGTCTTCGGTTACTTTGGAGGACGCGGCGCTTAATTTACCTCTGAATTATTTCCCATATCTCTATCAGCGATGGGCAAGTCTGAAGGTGCTCAGCGCCATGCTTCAAGTTTGTGCGCAGTTTGGTTATCAATGCATTAGTCATCATTGGGTAAAGAGTTACCAAAAAGGCATCATCATTCAAGCAATTAATGATGTTCGACCAGCGGTACAGCTTCGGTCGGCAACATCTGGACGGATGGTTAGTTTTTTGCCTTGGAGCTCTAACGCTGGAGGCACGGGTTTTGCCGCACAAGAACCACCTACGGGCGCGGCAATCTTTATTGAGACTCAGAATCAACCGTCCACTGTTCTGCTGTTCGAACCAAAGTACTGGTTTGATGCCCAAAACGCCCAATCGAGGCCGCTTAGGAAAGATGTCGACGACATAATCAGCGTTAGACAGCAGGCGAAGGAATCGGCGGACAAAAGCGATATCTCCTACTCTGCGATTTTGTTTCCTGGTCGAAGGCAGCAGTTGGGTCCAGAATTCGAAGCACTACAAGCACACCCGAGTAATGGAGATGGTTTGCAAAAAAATCTTTGCGATGTGTTCAGTCACTTTTTCGCCGAGTAATTGTTTGTTGCCGTTATTGTCGACTGATGCCATCGGTCATACACACGAGAAGTATCAGGAACGCCGAAGCTTTGGACGTCTACATCCGTGGCTATCGATGATTGTAGACTCTCTCAACTCGCTCAGCCCTGTGCCGACACAAGAGCTGCTGCCGAGATCGAGCCTGTCCAGTCGACGCTCAATTTTTGTCTGCTTAAGATCTACGTCAGTGTTTTCACCATATGCTTTGCAAGTTACACGTCCGTCTTTCTCCTTAACAGCTTTCATTTCGCGAAACGATTTCAAATTGTCTTGAAGCTGCGACTCCGGCAATACCTCTTCAGGTTTCTCCATCAATTGCGGAAGCAGTAGGTAGAGTCGATGAACTCGTATCGTTCGGCAACATTTGATTTCCAGAATTCATCCATTTTACGATAGGCACGTTGAGCAAACAACACTTCGCGAACAGGTGGAACTGGTTTGCTGCTATCCGCTGTTTGGCTGTAGCCAAATTGCCAGTCGCCTGGTGAGCTCGTCGACACCGTCACCAGTGTGCGAAGAAAACACCTGCACCGTTACGAAATCTTCAAAACCGGCGTCTTTGAGGTCTTTACGAAGTTTCAGTAAAGTATTCTGGGCTGCGCCGCGTGAGAGCTTGTCGCTCTTGGTCAGTATCGCATGCAGTGGCATCTCGCATGCCATGGCCCAGTTAATCATCATGTTGTCGAACTCTTGCATCGGATGACGAATATCCATTACAAGAATAAGACCCTGCAGGCATTCTCTTTGGAGGTATTGCGCTAAATGCTCCTGCCATTTATTTTTCACTGCCCGCGGAACTTTGGCATAGCCGTAACCTGGCAAGTCCACAAGCCGCAAGTCTGGCGAGTCATGAAGCTGGAAGAAGTTGATTGCTTGCGTGCACCCAGGGGTCTTACTGGTGCGGGCAAGTTTTTTGTTTTTTGTAAGCGTATTGAGTGCGCTGGATTTTCCCGCATTAGAGCGCCCGGCAAACGCGATTTCAGCGCCGCGCTCGGGAGGACACTGCTCCTGGTTGTGTGCGCTGAGTAGAAACTTTGCTGTGTTGAAGTTGATTTTTGTCATACTGACCGATTGTGCCTGTCCTCGGTTATCTTGCACGTTAGTACTCAACCATACTGCATGCATGGTCATTTCTTTGTTCCGAGATGAAGATATATGATGTTTTGCGTCTTGCTGTCAAGTGGGCTAAGTAGGGTCCAAATCGTGACAGGAGGCATCGATACGGTGTCTGAGAATGCCCAGTAGCTGGACTATTCGAGTATTGACGTCAAAAACTGGAGCGCTGGCACGAGGAGTGTTTTCTATGCGGATTGCACATCTCGAAAGTGACGGAAGTCTGAAGTAATCTCATTAAGTGCGTGGTCTCTCATCGCCGGCACGAGGCATTCTCTTCAACCGTTCGGGAAGAGCCAGAGCGCTCCAAGAGCGGCTGAACCAACAGCGAATGCGAATCCTGTCATCCACAATGGCCGCGAGCAAACAAGTCGATTGAGATATACAACACACTCGACGATAGCCCAAGCTCCAAGCAACACGCCTACGACGATCGCTGTATAAATAATGCCGACTAAAGGGTAGGCTAAAAACACGAAAGCCGCTTGGACAGTCAGCGCGGCTACGCAAATCATAAAACAACAGAAAACAGCAATGTAGAGACAAATAAACTCAATCAAGTGTTCAGCAATCAATGAGCCTGAAAAGTTTAAAGCAACAAACAATGGATATCCAAACAAGACCAGCAAGGTCAGCATCCGGCACACCAGGAGCAGTCGCTGCGTACTTGTGCCTGCTCTTCCGATGTGATTCTTTGAGTTGGTTTTTGATTTTTTCATACTGTTCCGCCCACCACATAATTGCTATGTTTTCACCTCTTCAATTCTCCAGAACTGGTTTCTAACCTATGGCTATTTAGGGTGAACCCTAACGTTACCGATCTGCCTTTTTGACGATGATCGAGTCCGTCTTCTCATTTTGCTCGTGAGATTTGTGATGGCTCTGTTAAGCTGGCCGCCTAGCCTTTGAGTGTGTGTGAAAGGGGGCTACGATGGTCACAATAGAAGGTCAAACACAGGGCAAAGAGGGAAAGGAGCGAACTTCGCTCGTCCTGGATGATTCACGTTTTCCAGCGGCGCCAAGGGAGCGCTCATCGACTCTAGAGATCAAACGTGACGATTCCGAAGCGCAAGCTTCTTTACCAGTTCTGGAACTCTACGATCCGACCAAGCTGCCGTCATTCTCTGATGTCTGCGACAGAAGATCGATAGTTCCGAACATCATGATGCAAGATCTCGTTGATCTGAGCCTGAAGAGTAAAGAAGCCAGGCAGGTCTTACGAGATCTGAGCAAAGGAGACGAATTCCAAATTTACCGGCATTTTGATCCCATCGAAAACTCGCTTCACCTTCTGCTCGAGATGCATCCGGAATTACACGACCGGCTGGAGTTGGCAGCGATTAGAGCCTTTCGGGACCAAACCACCGATGATCTCGTCGCAATCATCGCCGATACAGCAAGAACTGATAGGCGATATGGAGCGCTAGTTAGAGAGGTCGTTGGCGCCGCCTTCAAAAGCGATGCTCGAGATTCGAAGTTCTCCGGGGTTGAGATTCTCATGGCCATGTCCCGTGATTGGACCGAACAGGACTTAGTAGACGCCCTCAAGTACGTGCATCCGGATCAGATCCGCGCATTTAAAGCGGCATACGACGCGGCTCCATTTGAGATCAAGAAAGCTACGATACAAGAACTGACCGGTCTTAAGGCTAAAGCGATGCCCAGTCCGTCAGATCTGATGGGTGGCGCTGCAACGTTGAAAGAATCGAGTCCTCAGGTCAAAGATCGACTGTCATTCATAGTGACGTACGGCGATCTTCAGTTTACTCCCCAGGACAATCCACTAGTGCGCAGGGATGGTGACTTTTTCAGGCTCAATGGGGCAATTCAAAGACGAAGTGCCGAGGCGATGGAACGTGATCTTTATGAGAAGGGCTGGTCCGACCGAGATCGATTTCGCGGCTTTTGGGGAGAAAAAAGAGAGGACACCCGATATCTCGATATCTGTCTGAAAAAATCAAATTACCACGAAAGAGACGACATATCCGGAAAACAGCTGTTTTCATTATGGGGAATAAACACAACGCAGCATGGAGAGCTGATCGATAAAGTCGTCGAACAGTATGGAATGGACACGTTGCTTATGGTCGATAAGCGTTTGAGGCTCTACCAGTCGCTCTCTCCGACGCTGCGTCGCGAGTTGACCGGTCACTCGGAAAAAGTAGATGCTCAGCAGTTAGCCGGAGTCATTCTCAATGGACGCCTTGGAAAGCCCGATTCATTGGGCGCCTTTTTACTGGACCAGCCGCCACTTGAAGAGCGGCTTTCCGAGGCTCTCGACAAAACGCAAGAGAGACTGGACAAGTTGAATGGAAAGCTGAAAAAGCTGCAACGCCCAGAGTCGCTCACGCAGTTGACAGAACTTACCAGAGAAGGCCCAAGCACTTATGCGATCGTCGATCATTTAGCAGAAAGAGTTCCGCTACCGGCGCCCGGTGCGGAAGCATCGCGAAGGCTGTTGAAACGCGCGTTTGGAGATCCGAATAGAAAGACAGGTTTTGAAACCTGGATAGAACAGCAAGGCAAGATGGTCGACCTGTACAAGACCGACGTGAAGGAGTTTGAATCGCACATAGTTAAGAGCGATGAACTCGCGAAGCGCCTCGGCGAGTTGAAGCTGGCCAGTGAAGTTTATGCTTACCAGGGACTTACGCACAGCCATCACGACAAACCGCGACAAGATTTCGTCGGGTTGGCGTTGGTCGGGAAATATGGCATCGATGTTGTTCAAGATCGTGCGCCGCAAATCTGGAAAGAGCTCAACGAGCAAGGCGGCTTTAGCCGCCTTAAAGAACGAGGTTTGATTCGAAGCGATCGATTTCACACATACGACTCTCAATCGACCTATCGATATCCACAGGCTTTGGCGACTCTAGAACGCTTGCGCGCGGGCGATGGTGGCGCGCTTGACCTTTCGATTAGAAGGACTCAAGCCTTTCAAGTGCTGGACGAAAACCGGGCTCTTCAACGGACGCAGAGCACTGCTCTCAAGTTCGGGGAAACCCTGGCGCCGTTCATGAAGCTCCTCGAATCAGGCAGAGAAGGCTGGAAATACGATGATTACGTCAAGTTGGTAAAGGACAAAGCAAAGGATCTCGAGAAGCTAATGGGCGAGACTTCGGCGAAGGACATTGCTGAGCTCAAGCAGCTTCGTAGAGATCTCGATATGTCGAAAAAGCTGGCGCGCGATCCTGCCACTTGTGAAGAGATGGACAGACGTTCTAAGGCTCTCCAGGCGACAATCGAGCTTCTCGATCCAAAGTCGGCAAAGCATCAGTCTTTGAAGACGCTCCTGAAGGATACGCAAACGCGGTCGTTCCACTCAGATGATTCGATCAATTGGTTGAGAAACAATGGCCCGGTAATTGCGGCTGCTGCTATAGCCGCTGCAATCACGATTGGAAGCATGGGAACGGCATCGCCGCTCGCCGTGGTACTAGTATCGTCTGCGGTAGCACTGGGAGCAACCCAAGCCACAAAAGAGATTCTCTATCAAATCAATCACAGCAGCTTGACCGGCGACATCGGTCTGGGTGGTTACAACGATCGTTCTTATCATGGCGCCTGGGCCAGCAAGCACGCTAAAGCGTTCGAGGGACTGTTCCAGTCTGGAGAATGGAAGGGCACCAGAGAGAGCGCGGAAGAGCTGATTACGTCCTATTTAATGGAGGTGAGCACTCCACTGACAATGGAATACGGACGCGATGTGGTAATCCAACTTGCTACACTCGGGGCGTTACGATTCGGCGAAGCCGGCATCAAGGGATTGTCACCGCAATTTGTCAAAGCGCTGATCGCCAATCCGCAGACTGCCGAAATGCTGAAACTGGCGGCGGCACCGGGCACCAATCCTGCTGCCCGACAGTTTGTTCTTCATTGGGTAAAGTCTCTCGGCAAAGACGTCGCCGAGGAGCTGATCGAGGAGGGCTTCGAGGACGGAACAGCTACGGTGGCGGAACGATCGCTTCGTTCCTTTGGACCATCAGGCAGTGCTATGTCCGCGATGATTCCTATCTGTATGGCAGTTTTGCGTGGGAAGGGTAGATCGCTTGCCAAAGCGACCGGGCACAACGAAGTAAGCATTCATCCAGATGCTCAGCTTCAGGTCATTGAAAGCCTCAGGCTCATGGGCCTCGTTGTTGAGGAGACCAATGATGGAAAGTATCGTGTCACTGCTCATGGTGCCACTGATGCGCTCATCATCAGGACATCCGCCGATGTGACTAACGCAGATGGTTCTGTCGGAGTGAAGAAAAATGACCAAGCCGGCGATCGAGAAAGCACTACCGGTGATACTGACACCGCGAGGAATCGAGAGGCCGATTCGAAAGACAGAGATAGTGCTGATGTCACCTACGCAGCCGTGGAACCTTCCGACGAATCGTCGGCAAAATTTCTGAGCAGCAAGTTCGAAAGGGAGATAGACAAAAAGGTGCAAGAAGCACTTGCACCTCTCAGGGAAAAGCTGCGCAATGGAGAGAAGGTCGACGAGGCCACGAAAAAACAATATCTTGATGCTGCCACAGAAATCCTACTCCCTCATGCTCAAGACTTCGCTAAGCGGCTTGGAATGCCGCCCACTGTAATCTCAAAATTTGATTTCACATTTGCGGAGATGCAGACGGGGGGAGACTTTAACTCGAGAACCGGCAAGATTCGGATAAGTTTGACGTCTGAAGCCCCGCTGCGCTGCGCCCGCCATGAGATCACCCACAAGTATCGAGAGATGGTGCTTATGGCAGCTAAGCAAGCCGATCCGAAAGGATTCAAGCGACTCTTGCTCGATAGAGCTTTAGCTGACATTGGGCAGCCAGGCTTGTACGCCCCGGAGGCGATGCCGGAACGCCGGGTTAAGCTGGATAAAGAGGGAGCCCGGGCACTAAGAGATCTTGTGGAGGCAGACGTACGCGCGCAGCTGTCGGACGCCGACGCCGACGCCAAGTCTCAACCCGAGTATGTAATTCCAGATGTCTTGTTGAAGGCTTTCGATGGTGATGTCAATGCTGTTTATGCCGTAATCGCGAAAGAGGCAGCACATGTGCTTAGAGTAATGGATGGTTTTGATCATTCCACTGATGCTTACAATACTGACTCAAAGCTCTTCATCGAGAAGACAAAACAATACTTTGAAGAATCGGCAAAGAGCAAAAACTACCCTACGATCAGCAGCAACCCGCTTATAGAAAAACTGCTGAAGATGCCGCAAATTGAAATAATGGGGCGATTCTTCGTGTACGATCTACGGCATCTTCAACATTACGCTTTTTCACCTTCGGAGATAGACTCACGCACACAAGAATTGACAGGCCTGCTCCAGCAGATGAAACGAGAGGCGAAACAAGAAGGAAAGACGTTCTCCGTAAAGGACAATCCGGAAGCGTTACAATTGATGGATCAACTTTCGATTCTTACAGTTCAAAAGGAGTTGATAAAGTGTCTTGGCGACGGCGATCTCGAGCAAGCGCGCGAAAAGGCGAAGCGATTGCTGGTAAAGTTTGGTGCGATTGGAAATTCCACCCTGGCTAAAAACGATGGATACATGGCGGTTCTCGAGTTCTTGAAATCACGCGATCTCGTGAGCAGCTTCGATCTTCAGAGGCGCGGCTTCGATGGGCTTCTGATGGCAAGACGGGAAAGGCAGATGATGAGCGCGAGTAGAATGATCTTCGGTGATGTCAAAGGTGTTCTGCAGACGGATACTGTTCGCAATGAGATCTACCTGGAAACCCGACTTCGACAAACGAAAAAGGCCATAGCCATCACTGCAGACAGAGTCGAGTCACAAAGTTACTCGGGAAGCTCCTTGTCAGAAGGTGTTCGACGGCCGGATGGCAGTACGGAGTACAAACTGAAGAAACCGATCGTTGTTGATCGTGACACCGATCTGCAACTGGAAGTTCATGCAATTGTAGTCGGTGCTGATGGCAATGCTGAACTTGTCGCTTCCGATCAAACATCACAGAAAGCAGTGAAGAGAGGGCTTTTTGATGATTTCTTGTCTGAGGTAGAATCCGAGCTTTCTGAGCGGGGCAAGGATCTTCCAGAAAATGATCGAGTCAAAATACTTGCTGACCATCTCGAGGAGATCGAGAGTCAGCAATCAGGCATGCCTATCGAGTTCCTCTCTGGGACCGTTGGAAAACCAGTTTCGGATTCG
>CAZISK010000255.1:0-9268 GCA_964541355.1 uncultured Candidatus Obscuribacterales bacterium | reverse complement strand
GGCTGCGCATGGGGAGATCAATCGTTTTACCCCCAACGACTTCATCGCCCAGACATTGGCCCGGTAGTTGATTTTAGGAGGAGGGAGCTGATGACTGGAGCCGTGTCGCGGCATAAAAGCCACGGTTTTGCCGGACAGCTTTCCGATTGCAATCTTGTCGCTTGGCGCTCCATAAGGGGTTTCCACCACATGCTCATCGAATTGCTCGAATAGCTTGTAGAACCCCGAGCCCCCAAAAACGCCAATCTCAACGTTCGGTCTCTCCACGATTTGTCTCCCTTGAACCTATTAATATGGGTTTGCTATATAAGGTAGTCCGAGCTCCTCGGAAAAGAAATCGGCAGGGAATACCGGCGAGGAGTAATGGTAAGGAATACTCGCACAGCCAAACTCCAGGGTAATCCACCTGGCAACCTTGGCAAGCGCTGAGTACACTATGGTAACACTGCCCATTTTGGACCTGTTCAGCGTGGGATCTCGGAACACCGCACCAATTCAAGGACGAGCCGTTTTTGTCTGGTGGTGAAAACCGTAAATGTGCATTGGCTGAGTGTTAACGGTAGCAAAGCCCGGCCCTAATTGGGGAAAACCGCAGCCTATAAGCCATACACCTGCTTAAAAGATTTGAGTATTGGGTATAAGCCACTTGTCACCATATTTTTCGCGACAACCGGGAGGCGATGCAACCTTTACAATGCGGCCGGCATTATCGAAAAGCCGATGAGACCTCGTTTTTTTCGGTAACGCCCCTGTTCGTACCAGAATGTCGGCGCTCAGGCAGATGTTGACCGCCTCGTGTCTTAAGGGAGTCGTGATGTAACAAATGATATGGAAGCTCATGCTCGGGCTGACGCTGTCTCTCTGTGTCAGTCTCGGAGGTTCTGACTTCACTCTCGGGAATCCCAGCTACATGGCCGCCATACCCGGCAAAGGTCATAAGCTAGCTCAACGGCCATATATGAGTCCGTTCAGCGACCCGGACAAAATCTATGAGAAAGTTTGGGACCTTATCAATGACGATTTTTATGATGGATCTTTTAATGGGCAAGACTGGTCCCGTTGGAAGCATAAGTATGATGGCAAATTGAAGAACTCGGAAGATGCCCATAAAGCAGTGGAAACAATGCTTGCCAGTCTGGGCGATCGTTATACTCGATTTCTCGACCGTGATGCCTTTGATGACGAGCGGTCGCAAATCGATGCCCAGATTTGTGGGATTGGCGTGCAGATTGGCACCAACAAAGAACGAAAGATTGTAATAATTTCGCCTATCGAAGATACTCCGGCGTTCAAAGCTGGCGTCAAAGCGGGCGACGAGCTCGTAGAGATTGATAAGAAGGCTACCGATGGCTTCACCGTCGATGATGCCGCTAAGAAAATTCGCGGTCCCATCAACACTGACGTAGAGCTAACCCTCGTCAGAAAAGGTTTAAGCAAGGACAATCCGCAACGCCTCATACTGAAAATCACGCGCGCCGAGATTCCCTTGAAAGCGGTGCAGACGACTCAGATGCTTAACCATGATATCGGATATATTCGCCTATCGAGCTTCATCTCGCAGAAAGCGGATAGAGAGGTCGCCGAATCGATTGCTAAGTTGCCGTCTGCTAAGGCTTTGATTCTCGATCTAAGAGATAACCCCGGTGGATTGCTCAACAATGCCATCGCTATTTCGAATATGTTTTTGAAAAACGGAGTGGTAGTATCCACCGTTGACAGAGATGGATACAAGAAATCGGAAGCTACTACGGGCCATCCGCTCTGTGAGTTGCCGATTGCTGTATTGATCAACAAAGGCAGCGCCTCCGCCTCGGAGATCACCAGCGGTGCACTGAAAGACAACGGAAGAGCCATTCTTGTCGGTGAAAAAACCTTCGGAAAGGGCCTTGTGCAGGGTATCAATCGTCTCGAAGACGGTAGTGGTGTCAACATCACTATCGCCAGATATCTCACACCCAACGATGTCGATATCAACAGGAAGGGAATTCAGCCTGACGTCGAAGTCAAGCTGGCCAAGAAGGATATCGATGGTCACAAGGGACCATGGTGGATGGATCCGGATGGACCGAATGTAGAACGTCATGCCGAAGATTTGAAAGACATTCAACTCAAGAAGGCTTTCGATGTTCTTAAGGAAGGTCTGGAGAAGAGCCCCTCGGTAGCGATGAAACGCAATAGCAAATAACGCCGAAACGCGATAACAAATAACGCGACAACCATACTTCAATTCAACCGATGCAATAGAAGGCTACTTCAGTCTTCCTCAGTTGCCGACACGGCTAGAGGATTGGCTCAAGCAGTCTATCGTGCGCTTGCTCCAGCGTTGTTCCATCGAGTTATAGACGAGATACTACGTCCTGAGCGATCTAACTTGGGAATCAGCATTTAGCTGAATTCCGTCTCTGTAAAACCTGTCTCTGCAATGTCGACCTACATCCACACTTTTTCCGAGCGGTGGGAATTAATTAAGACTCGAAATGGTCCACTTCTGGTTGCCGAAGCGAATAACCGCCGGCGCCGATCTTTGTAACCACATGTGGTACTAATGTGTTTGGCAGTCTTAACAGGATCCAATCAATTTTTCTTTCGCTAATTAGCACCGCATATAGTATAGTGTGTGGATGAGCCAGAGCTATAACCCCAAGCCCGCTAGAAAAGACCTGGAGTCGGTAGGTCAGCATAGCGTTCAGCCTGGGGAGAAGACCCGCGCGCTGCCTAGACTTTATAACGGTTTATCGATTGTCGGATGTGAAAGCGGGTGCGGAAAAACAGTCTTGATGGCTGGGCTGACCGGAGTGCTTTCCGATCAGGGCGGCAGGGTGCGAGCGGTGAAGCCGTTGACCTATGCCCGCAACGAAAAGAGCTCGCCGGAGTATTCCTTTATTAGTTGCATCACCAGGAGCAGTATCGACTACTCCTTAGTACACCTCTCATTCCCTCCGACTTTGACGCCGTCTGAGTGGGATCAGATCATCGTGTCTGCCGCAGCCGGCGATGCCGTTACCTTTGTGGAGCTCCCGGCGGGAGTGGCTACTCCACTAAGTTTTGAAAGAGACAGTGTCAATCGCCTTACCCATGAGTGGTGGACTACGACGGATCTAATCCGTTCTCTGTCTTATCCTGTTCTTCTGGTGGCACGCCACACTCCTGATGCTCTGGAGAAGCTGGCGGTGTCACTCAACTATTTGCAAGCCGGTGGCATTGAGGTTCTCGCCATTGCTACGGTGGAGACCAATATGATAGAAGCCCAGATCATGAATCGATATATATCGAAAGACGACTTTGAGCTGTTCCTCATTACCAGTATGGGTGTTCCTTACTTAGGGTGTCTGCGTTACAGCCCGTCGATAAGCGTCGCGCAGGTCAGTCAGGGCAACTTGAAGCGCACCACTGAAGAGTGTCTAGACCTTTTGATTTTGCGTCGCTTTCTAAATCTGCCGGTGTGATCGTTCTATATTTGGTCTACACATTCCATAATCAGTGCATGATGACGACGAGAGCAAGTAGGGAATAGCTCTTTGAAATGCTCAGCAAAGCACGCTTGTATCTCCGGCTGTCAAGACGACCGGGAGTACGTAATACTATTGACGGTATCATGTCCGGTTAATACCTATTTATCTACTGTTAACCATCTCTTAGTCATCGGCGCTTCAGAGTATTGCTAGCAATAACATGCGACGACAAGTGAAGGGGATCTGCCATGGACACACGAGTTGTAAGAATAAATGCGACTGACATGGGAAAAGACGCAAAGAGCTACGATTCCGCCAATGTTTCCCACGACGAAGTATGTCTGGATTGTGGCACGAATTATATTTGTTATAGATCCGAATGCATATATTCAACCTTCGGATTGCTTGGAAAACAGTCGAAGCGATGCCATAACTGTCGCGTACTGAGAAGAACCAAATACGGTGGCAATCGCAGCGACTCATTGAGCGCCGTCGTCTGTGCTTCCTGTTACCAGCTCACCTATGTATCATTCCGTCCCGATGGTCGCAATCCGATCTACTGTGCGGACTGCTTTCAAACCAAGAGCACCCACCTTGGTGTTTGTGCCGGATAGACAATTGTGCAATATCTTAGGTTTTGTTAATTGGACCCTGTTAACGCTTCCAGGCAAGGTTTTTCCTAAAATTAATTGGTCGTTTTTCCGCATCTATATTAAGGATGTGATACGAATATCTAGGATGCCAGGTCCTCTTGACCCTGTGTCCCCTTGGTGCATTCGTATATGCGTCAGGAAGAGTTGTGATTTCCTGACTCAAAGACCACTGGAAGTGCTTGACTTGGACGAAACGACCAGAGAGATGATTTCGAGAATTCCGGACGATGGACGGGATCTGATTATCTTCACTGTTTCTGATTCGAGCGGCGAAACGGCCGAGTCCGTGGCACGTGCTGCGCTTGTTCAGTTTCCGCCTGGCAAAGCGTCAATCTTCAGGCTGCCCCAGGTGAAGAATGTCGACCAGATTCAGGGCCTGGTGCGAGAGATTGCTTCTGATAAGGCAGTAATCGTCTACACCCTGGTTCTGCCTGAGTATCGCGAAGCAATCGAGGCGGAGGCCGCCAGGCATGAAGTTCCCACTGTGGATCTTTTAGGACCGTTAATCAACCGTATTGCCAAGCTCACCAGTCAGTCACCGCTTTCCCAGCCCGGGCGCCTTCATCTGCTTGATGAATCCTACTTCCGAAGAATCGAGGCGGTCGACTTCGCCATACGTTTTGACGACGGCAAGAATCCAGACGGACTTTTGCAAGCGGACGTAATATTGATCGGCGTTTCGCGAACGAGCAAAACACCTAACTGCATGTATCTGGCGCATCACTATGGACTCAAGGCCGCCAACGTTCCGGTTGTGTATGGTGTCGATCTGCCGCTCAGTCTTTTTCAGGTTTCATCAAAGAAAATCATCGGACTCCATTTGGATCCATTTCTCTTGCAAGAGATCAGAGCCACACGCGCTCATGTTCTCGGCATGCCGGGCGACAACGATTACGCTGATGAGGAGCGCATCAATCAGGAGATCAAATACGCCAGAAAGATCTTTAGGGAGTTGGGCTGCCATGTTATGGACGTGTCGGCCAAGGCCATTGAAGAGACGTCGAGTGAAATTTACTTGCATTTGAGGCATTAATTAATGCCCCAATCGCTTTATCAAGCACCACAGAAAAACGGATGGAGATCAAGCAATGCTGAGCACCACAGAAACAAGCAAGAGTCAAGCCAAAGTAGGCACAAGAAGAGTATTTCTCTTTGACGAAGCCTACAAGATTTTTGATGGCAATCGTGATGAGATGCGCGAGCTGCTCGGCGGAAAAGGTGCAGGACTAGCCGAGATGACCTCGAGTGGTGTCAATGTGCCACCAGGACTGACATTATTGACTACCTGCTGCCGTGACTACAGCAAAACCGGAAAAGTGCCTGATGGTCTATACGAGGAGGTCTTCCAGGAGCTGGCCAAAGTGGAGGCGGCGCTCTCTCGCAAGCTTGGAGATCTCGAGAATCCGTTGCTCCTGTCCGTCCGCTCCGGTGCGAAATTTTCGATGCCCGGAATGATGGACACCATTTTGAATCTGGGGCTCAATGACAAGACGGTGGAAGCGCTTTCGAAAAAGACCGACAATCCACGATTCGCTTGGGACAGCTATCGGCGCTTCATCCACATGTACAGCAACGTCGTTCTTGGCGTCGACAAAGACGAGTTTGAAGAGATTCTGGAGGAGTCTAAGAAGAAAGCTGGAATCAAATCAGACTCTGAGCTTACTGTTGAAAAACTGAAGGATTTGGTCGGCGAGTACAAGAAGCTGGTCGAGAAAGAAGCTAAGGTCGCCTTCCCTCAAGATGTGAAAGACCAATTGAAAGGCGCAGTAGAGGCTGTATTTAAATCATGGAATAATGCTCGCGCTGTTTATTACAGAAAGCTCCACAAGATTGACAACAATCTGGGGACCGCAGTCAACATTCAATCGATGGTGTTCGGCAATTTCGATAACCAGTCGGCTACCGGTGTCTGTTTTACGCGCAATCCCAGCACCGGCGAGAAAGTCTTGTATGGTGAATACCTGGTCAATGCCCAGGGCGAAGATGTGGTGGCAGGTGTTCGAACACCTAAAAAAATCTCCAATATGGAGGAAGAATTGAGCGGCGTATTTCAGGAGCTGCTCACCACCGTCAACAGACTCGAGAAGCACTATCGCGACATGCAGGATATCGAGTTCACGATCGATCAAGGCAAGCTCTTTCTGTTGCAGACTCGTACAGGCAAGCGCACGGCCCAGGCGGCTGTAAAGATCGCCGTAGACCTCTGTCAGGAAGAGATACTGACAAAAACGGAGGCTCTGGGTAGAGTCGAGCCGACGCAACTCAATCAACTGCTCCTGCCTAGCTTCAAGAACGAAGACAAGGAAAAGGCCAAGCGAGAAAACCGGCACATTGCTACCGGTCTTAACGCCTCTCCCGGAGCCGCGATTGGCAAGATTGTTTTTGATCCGTCGGAAGCCGAGAGCCTTGCAGGCAAGGGACAAAAGGTCGTCCTGGTCAGAATCGAGACCTGTCCTGACGATATACATGGTATCGTGCCGTCTCAAGGCGTGATCACCAGTCGTGGTGGCATGACCAGTCACGCAGCAGTTGTTGCTCGTGGTATGGGAAAACCTTGCGTAGCCGGTTGCGAAACGCTCAAAATCGACCTTGCCAAAGAGCAGTTCACGGCTGGATCACACACATTCAGGAAATTTGACGTCATTTCCATAGATGGTTCCACCGGTGAAATTTTTGCCGGCGAGATCGCCACGCAAGATCCGGATTTCTCTCCTGAATTCAAGGTCTTGCTCGGTTGGGCTGATGAGACCAGACGCCTGAGAATCAGGACCAACGCAGACACACCACAGGATGCCAAATTGGCTCGTGAGTTCGGCGCGGAAGGCATCGGACTTTGCCGCACGGAACACATGTTCATGAGTCAGGACCGTCTGCCGATCGTGCAACAGATGATCATGGCGGGCTCTGTTGAAGATCGCAAAGAGGCGCTCACCAAGCTTCTACCAATGCAGCGCGAAGACTTCATCGGAATCTTCAAGGCTATGGATGGACTGCCGGTGACGGTAAGATTGCTCGATCCTCCGCTTCATGAGTTCCTTCCTAAACCGGAAGGTCTGGTGGAAGAGATTGCAACGATGAAGGCCAAGGGTGACACGAGCATAGAGCTTCGCCGGAAGGAAGCGCTTTTGAAGACGGTGCATGACCTGCACGAATCCAATCCCATGATGGGCTTGCGTGGTTGCCGCCTTGGGCTGATGTACCCTGAAATCAACGAAATGCAGGTGAGCGCAATCTTTGAGGCGGCCATAGCGGTACAACAAGAAGGCTTCAAGGTGTTGCCGGAGATAATGATACCGTTGATTGGTCATGCCAATGAGCTTAAATTGGTGCGAATGCAGCTTGAATCGGTCGCTCAATCTATAATGAATAAGGCTGGCGTAAAAGTTGAGTATAAGTTCGGCACGATGATCGAGATTCCTAGAGCCTGCGTTACGGCTGATGAGATTGCGGAGCACGCCGAGTTCTTTAGCTTCGGAACGAATGACCTGACGCAGATGACTTTCGGCTACAGTCGCGATGATGCGGAGGGCAAATTTTTGCATAAGTATCTGGATGGTATTGTGCATGGTGCCGGCAAGGAAGCCATTTTGAAGCACAATCCGTTTGAAGTACTCGATATATCCGGAGTAGGCAAGCTCATGAAGATGGCGGTCGAGTATGGTCTTAAGACGCGACCGGATCTGAAGCTCGGCATTTGCGGCGAGCACGGAGGGGAACCGAGCTCCATCGCATTCGCGCATCAACTCGGTCTCAACTATGTAAGTTGTTCACCGTTTAGAGTACCGGTGGCCAGGTTGGCGGCGGCTCAAGCAAACGTTGATGTGACGGAGCGCGACAAGTAATTGGTGAATCGCCGAGCTGCTTTCAATGACGAATTTGCCGGATGGGTTCGTTGTCTGTTCGTGCTCGCAATTGCGGCTACCTGTAGCTCTTTCTACATGGAGGCTCGATGCGAATCGACAAGCGAGTTCCTCGATAGATGCCAGCGTCTTGCCGATGGCGGGAAGCAAAGTGAAAGCGTAGCTCTGCTGGACGGTTTTATAGCGAAGAATAAAGACGTGGCGCTTGCCTACCGAACGCGCGGCAATGCTCTGCTGCATATGCAAAAGATGCAAGAGGCTCTCGACGATTACAATCGCGCTCTTAAAATTTTACCTTCCGACGAAGTTGCCTATTTGCTTCGAGGAGAGCTGTTCGTCCTTACGGGACGCCCTCAGCAAGCTCTGGCGGATGAAGACGTTGTATTGAGAAGCCCGGCATCTCCGATTAGACAACGTGCTTTGTTCCTCAAAGCGCATGCTCTTTATGGTTTGAAGAGATATGATGAGGCTCTGGAATGCCTGCGGCAATCCGTAAAAATTCGGGGGAAAGAAAACAATCACGACCACATGCTTGTCAGCCTCATCGCAATAAAGCAAAACAGAGTTGCAGATGCTCTTCGTGCATCAAATGCGGCCATCACGACCGCTCCAAAAAATCCGGACGGCTACCTCCAGCGCGCCTCTTGCTATGCTTTGCTGAAAGAAGAGAAGCGTATGTTTCGTGATTGCGACCAGGCAATCTCTCTGGATCCGAGTGGTGCTAATACTTACATAAGTAGCTCCAATCTTGCTGCCGAGATTGGTCGTCCCGATCGACAGACTGAATATCTTTCAAGAGCACTACGCATAGTACCAAATGATATTGGCACGAATTTGAGGCTTGCCGAGGTGTTGATGAGGCAGCGAAAGACTGACGATTCCTTGCGTTATGCCGAGAAAGTAATCGAGCTGGCTCCCAATCTCGATAGAGCCTACTTCTTAAGAGGACATGCGAAGTTTCAGAAACAAGACTACAATGGTGCAATCAAGGACGCCGACAAAATTCTCGCTAACGATCCCAAGAACGAGGCGGGGCTTTATCTTGCTCACATCACGAATTTCAAACTTGGCAAATGGGATGAAGCTCTAAGGCAGATAGAAAAGCGAATGGAATATGCGCCGACCAGTCGTGGCGATGCGTTGATCCATAAGGCAATCATTTTCATCGCCAAGGGCAAGTATGAGCAAGCGCTCGGTGTTTTGCAAAATGGCGAGATGGAAGGTTGTTCTCGCAAAGAACTTTGCCTGCAAAGAGTGCACGCCTATGAAAAACTTCAACGAATGGGAAAAGCCCGGGCTGAAT
>CAZISK010000254.1:0-9295 GCA_964541355.1 uncultured Candidatus Obscuribacterales bacterium | reverse complement strand
GGTCGGTGTGTCGAGGCTCAAATCCGGCGCTTGAGCATTGCCGGTACGCCCGGAAGTCACGATTATAGGCGTTCCTACGGGGACCGGCGGGTCGGCTGTGATTCCGACATCGCCACCCAACGTGAGGTTCTTAGCGTTCAAGCTGTTGCTCACCACAACGTTGGCACCCTGGGCGGTGATGGTGTTCACCGGTGCAGTGGCCCGAAGTGATTTGCCGCGGAATTCAACTGTGCCGCCTTGAAGATTGACGACGACGTTCTTCGGCACCTTCTTCGACAACTTAGGCGATAGTGTCCCGAGTACGATGTTGATATTGCCCAGACCAGCTGTCTTTGCGTTGGTGAAGATATCAACAAGGTTTTCAATGATGATCTTGTCGTTCTTCTTGCTGCTTCCTGGATTGAGGAGGTTGATTGAATCAAATCCAAGAACATCGATCCCGCTTGAGAGTTTCAGTATGCCGGTTGTGCTCTGCAGGGTGAGAGGGCCAGTATTTGCAGTAACATTGCCGATGACAGTGAGATTCCCTGCTGACACGAATTCGAGTGAATCAGTCGTCGAATCCGTCAGGGCGATGCCGGCTGCATTATCACTTCGAACGAAGCTGTCGCCGAAGGAGTTAACCCTCGTTATGTTGGCAGTACCAGAGGCGATGACAAATGGCGTTGCCGTCGAAGTACCAACGCCTCCATTAGTTGACGCCAGAGCGAATCCATTGGTTTGAATCGTGCCGGTCAACTGGGCGTTGGTCAATGTGCCACCGGATGTCAGCACGACCACACCGCTGGTAGTGTCGTTCGTCAGGTCGCCGGACAGATTGAATACGCCAGCAGTGGTCAGGAAGATGCTGTTCTGCGTGAAGTTAGCCGCGCTAACCAGGTCTGAGACGGTGGCATTGATATCCACTGTTTGGGCTGACGTCGCCCCTGTGACTGTGACCGCAGTGGCGCTTGTATCAGTAATGAATATGCCGTTGCCGGTCGTGGATGCTGAGAGCTGCGGAGTGTTAACAGTGAAGCGGGTTGCCTGATCGACTCCGATGTTGCCACCGGAGACAAGGTTGACGACGCTAGCATTCACGGTGCCCGTTGATGTCGTCATCCCGCCTTGAGCCGTGATGTTCACCTGTCCGCTGTTACCATTAACGGTTCCTGTGATATCGAGGGCGCCACCTGCAACGAAGTTGAAGCTCCCTGTAGACAAGCCGGTCGAAAGCGTAACATTAGGATTGGTGGCACTCACGAATACATTGCCGGCAAATGCAGCCGCAGAGACCCTGGCTACATTCGTCACGAACGGCGATGCAGCGCTTGTTCCCACAGTGCCGGTACTCGACGCTACAGAAAGCACCGGGGTATTCAACGTTCCTGATACGTTGGCGTTAGTCAGCGACGAGTTCGACTGAAGTACAACGCTCGTTGTTGCATTTACGGTTCCGGTTACGTTGACTGATCCGCTAATTGACGCCAGGTTGACGGAGCCTGCCGTGATTGTGCTGGTGGTTGAAATTACATTTGTAGCAAGTGCCGTTATTGCATTTTTTGCAAACGAACTGCCACCGCCGAAATTGAGCGAGTTCGGATCGCTAACCAGCGCGCCTCCGTTGGCGGTGTTGATTACTATGTTAGCTGCATCGACCAGGAAGGGAAGTGCAAAACCGCCGCCCCCGATATCAGCCGATTGTGTGCTCAGGAAGATCTGACTGGCCGTCAAGCGTGCCGGTGCCGTACCGATCAGATCGGTGTTGCCTTTCAAATTGGCGATGGTACCGGCTGTGATGTTCGCATTCATCACTATGGCATCACCAATGGATTCCAAATTGACTACGTCGGAGGAGATAAGTCCGGAGGTAGACAACGTATCGATTGATGTAATGTCTATAGTCGAACTCGCCGAGGCGCCGGTTATGTCGAGAGTGGTGAGATCCGCGACGAAGATGGAACCGTTGAAAGCCGTGGCACTGAGAAAATCGGAATCGATTCGCAGTCTGAGCCCGGCGCTAGATCCGACGTTATTGTTGCTGGAGGTCAGGTTAACCGTTCCGTTCTGAGCCGAAATCAGCGTAGTGGTACCACCAATGATACTACCGGCCGAATTGACCGTGACATTTGCCCCTGTGGACCCCAGTGTTCCGGCACCGGACATGATCAGTGATCCAACATTGGCTGTCGCGTTAGCGCCTGCAAGGACGGTGCCGGACAGATTCATCGTGTTCGTCACGTTGGCGTTGATAGTTCCGGCAGCCACATTAGTTTGTACTGCTGCACCTGCATTGATTGTCAGATTGTTGGCGCTAGTCAGATTGACGCTATTGCCGAGTACCTGACCATTGAGAGTCATGCTTCCACCGGACAAGAACGTTACTACCCCGGAAGTCGCCTGAACCACTCCACCTACACTGTCGCCAAAGACATTGCCTGCTCGGAGACTGATAAACGCCGGGGCTGTAATAGAATTGACCGAGAGGTTGGCTGTAGGCGTTAGCACTATTGATGATGTTAGACTGGCTGCGGATACGAGGCTCCCTGTACCATCGTATGTGATATTGCCACCAGTGCTGATCGGTTGCGCTGTTACGGCGATGACGCTTCCACTACCACCGGTGCCACCACTGGTGTTAATCGTGCCTATAGCCAGTGCAGTGCCGTTGGATGCGCCAGCTATTATCGTGACATCTCCATTAGAACCCGTGCCTCTTCCGCCAGTCAGGATTGAAGCCGCAGTGGTCGAAATGGTCCCTGTTCCTGCAAATGAGTTGTTCTTGAAAGCCGCTAGCAGCACGTCGCCGCCATTGGTGTTGCCGGCCACCGTGCTTCGGGTATTAACGAATGTATTCGGTCCGAAAAATATCGAGCCGCCGGTCGACGACACGTTGCCGGACAAGGTGAGCGTGGTGGTTGTCGCCGGGAGTGGAGGTAGAGCGGCGGAGTCGGCCCCGCCAACCGCGTTGGTGATTTCTGCCCCGGCGATGAGTGTGAGCGGAAAACCTTGCGCATTTGTAGCGGCAGTAAGAGTTACACCGTTGGCTACAGAAATATCTCCAGTGGCGACGATCGTGAGCGCTTCCCCAACGTTTATGTCGGCAGTAATCGATATTGAGCCTGCTGTGTTGCGATAGGTGGGATCGCCGGTGAGGCATATATTGCCGAGGTTGAGGACCTCCGTTGCTGCCTGTACGTGTGCTGCAGTCCCTACTTGATTGAGCTCGCCGGTGAGCTGCCCGACATTTATGTCCATACTCCCGTTGCCGGCGTTGGTGTTGAGCGTCTTGCTCAAGAGATCGCCGCCCGTCACGTAGGTATTGGACAGACCCTGATAGGATTCGTTGCGGATTGAAATAGCACCGTGTTCGGCTATCATCTGACCGTTGGTATTGTTGATGTTGAGCTCACCGTCGGAAGGACCGTTGAGATTGATGTCTCCCGATGCCGAAGTGACGGCGCCGGAGTTCTTAATCGAGCCGCTACCCGACGTCAGTGTCACGCTGCCGGATGACGAGACAGTCCCAAGGTTGGTCAGGTCGCCATCGGCAGCCAGGTTGAGATCGAGCTTGCTTCCATGAGCCCCCAGGTCCTTTGCCAATACGCGGGGCGCTGATGTGGAGATTAAACCGCTTTCGTGGTTGGTTATATCGTCGGCGTGTATCGTACCGCCGCGCGTGCTATGGTCGGTCGCGACGGCTATAACCGAGCCGTAATTGTCGAGGTCTCCGGTCAGTCTGAATTCGGACGAACGAGAGAAGTCACCATATGTGGTGACATTCACGGGAACAACGAGATTGGCTGCGCGCATCTTGTCGCCGGCGCCTGTGATTGCGCTCAAGTCGACTCGACCGCCATCGGCCCGTCCAGAGCCGTCGACCGTGATTTGCTGTCCGGTGCCTGAGAGCACCTGCTTGACTGCTACATACTCTGCGGCGCTCACCTGAGAACCGGCCTCGACTGTTCTTGTCTCTCCGCCCACGTTGATTGCTACGGAGCCGACGTTGTCGAACAGTTTTTCACCCAGGGTGATATTCCTATCTCCGGAGGAGAGGTCGAGATTAGCACCACTGTTGAGACGAACGACTGAGTCGTTTTGTACCTGTACCGAATTGTTCGAAAGCTGTGAGTTCTCAATCCTGAGCGGCTTTTCCATCCGTCTGAGTGGACCGCCGCAGACTGCGGTGCCATCTTCGTTGACCCTGATGATGTGGTCGGTCCCGGGAGCTGATGTTATTCCGTTACCGTTATTACCGTTGACGCGCACCTGGTGGTGAAACATTTTGCGAGCCGCACTTCGCTCTACGTCCGGGTTGTTCGCTCGAAACTCTTTGAATGAGAGCCTGCCCTCGTGAGCGGCGTCGGCAGTTTGCACCGAGAAAGCGACGCATGAACCGGCGATGGCGGCGAACCAGCGACGGGAGAAGTAGTTTTTCACTCTAACGATTTTTTTGCTCATTGCAAAAGCTCCTGCAAAAAGTTCCCATTATTGACGAACAAGTCTTCCGCCGACACCAGGTCCGGTGCCGGTTCCGAAGGCAAGTTTCGCGACAAACAAACGCGCGAGAGAGAGGATATCACTAAGGTATATAAAGATCTATAAAACGATGTGTTGTCATGGATTCCGAGGACCGGTACCGAGCGGCGCAAAGCATAATCTGTCGCGATTCTTGCTCATCCTTGGGAAGTAATTAATTTTGGGAAGGGGCTCTAATGATTGAGTTGATCGATGGATGTTCATTGGAATTGGCGATGGCCAAATATGGCAGACTATCGATACGTGATTGCGTCAGGATAGCAACTAAGATTGTCGATGCGCTGGAGTATGCCAGCAGTTGCTACGGCGCGACTCACCTGGCTTTGAAGCCCAGCAATATCATTTTAACCGGCAACCCTGGGACCTGGAACGCAATGGTCGCCGACTTCGGCATCGCAAAACTTTCCTCGCCCAAGAATGTTGAATGCAGCGAGGTGACGACCGTTGATAAAGTCCACATAAGGCAGGAACAGCCTGCCGATGAGCGACGCGACATCTATTCGCTTGGATGCATAATGTATAAAATGCTCACCGGCAGAAAAGCGACTCAAGCACCGAATGCAGTAGCATCAACTGTTCACCGGAGCACTGAATCGGAATCTGGGTTGATCGCTCTCGAGTATAGAGATTCGTCAATTCCTTTCGTGTTACAGAAGCTCATTACAAAATGTCTCGAGAAGGATCAATCCCGCGGGTTTCGATCTATAAAACAGCTCAAAGAGCGAATCGGGAAGTAGTGAAGAAGTCGCTGCTCTGGGCTTACTCATCATTCCTCTTTGCCAATGCGTCCAGAAAGGCAGCCACGGCAAGACCTTCCCAGGGTAAGCGGTAGCGACCTTCCATAACAACTGATTGCTGCAGGAGGAAGAACACAAGGTAGATCAAGCAGAAGACCATGACCGGCGTCGCTCTCCTTCTTGCCATTACTCGATAAGCAATAAAGGCAACCAGTGGCGCCCAAAGCCATCTGGATAGCATTGCCAGCTGATTCAAAATTTGGGCTTGATTAACGTCGTCGATTGGCCAGGTGTCTCCGAACAGAAAGAAAATGACGCCGTCGCCTGTCAAGACTATTCGATCGGAAAGTTTGAGCGATACCTCCGGTGATACCATTGGTCGTTTTCCGAGATAGCTGATTAGTCCTGTAAAGATACCGGATCTATGGGTGCGCCAATCGGATAGAGGGCGGAGCGGTCGATCGAAGACGGCTGGACTCTGAATAACCGTATAGAATCGTTGCGTCATCGGCTTCGGATAAGTATCGTTATAATCTATATAGGCACGAATCTCGGCCGCTCCGCTCTCAAAGTATAGGCGGTTGAGCATGTCCTGCGGATAGAGCGCGAACGTGTGCATCCTCGTGTAGGTTTTTATCGGTGTTATTGAATATACTGATACCATCAGTAATGTCGCCACGATTATTGAGACTAGCCGCAACACCGGCCTCTGCGAGCGGATCCATTTCCAGGCGGTCCATATCCAGACAAGTAAGAATAGTGGTGCAACGGCAGGCTTGGTTGTGGCGGTCAGTCCCCAGAGCATGCCCGAGGCTATGAGGCTGGGAATCGATTTGAGTCTAACTGCTCTCCAGTTGATCCAAAGCGAAAGTCCGAGAAGCGGCAACATCAACGACTCTTGCATGAAGTATCCGGCATACAAAGTCCAGGTTGGGGATAATGAGAGGATTGCCCAGCCTACCAGCGCCAGCTTCCGATCGTTCAAGCATTCTTTCATCCACAGGTAATATGTGAACGGTGTTACCGCTCCGAGAAGTGCGGCGTAAATTGCGATGGCTATTCTGGACTCTCCGCATATGGTGAGCACCATGCGCAGCCACAACTGATATCCTGCCGGATCGACCAGATTGAAGAACTCATGATTTTCAGGATGTAATGCATATCGCAGATGTCTAGCCGGATCGCTTGCCGTCGTCGGAAAGTCGAATGGATTGTCAATAAATGGATGGACAATTCTCACGATCGTGCCTGACACTATCAGTACAATGAGAAGACGAGTCCATGTTATGCTGGAAAAAATTGTGGTTGGTCCTCTGATTAACGCATTGACTATATCAGTATGTATTAACGATTCTCCATCTCAATCGCGCCAGAGTGGTTGATTGGTGAGCTTTTCCTATTTTGTCCGGAGATTGTCTGGAATCATTTTTAGACTCTTTCATATCGGTGTCTATGGAATGAAAATTTCGTGTTCGAATATTTTTCCGGGCGGAGGATTTATCCTATGAAAGTTTTTTCGACCCTCATATCTCTTTGTTGTATAGCTTATGCGGTTGTTCGGTTGTTCGGTCTCGGACCAGCGGCGGAAGTTACTATGAATCTGCCGGTCGACGGGTGTACGGTCACGATTCGACAACCCGACTTTGGAATCGGCACCGAAGTGGAGTATAAGTCGCCGACTAAAACGGTGAAAAGGAGTTTTGGACTTAGGGATCCCAAGAAAGCTACCGAAATCGAGGCTGTATGGCTGCCGGATGCGAATATGCTCGTATTGTTCGAAAAAACTGACTTCATGCCGACGACTGAGGCTATTGACGTTGGCAAAGGAATAATCATGGTTGTTATGGAAGGTTCAAACGGCAGATACTTTGCCGGCGAAATTCCGGAAGGCAGTTCGTACAGCACCTTTTTGTCCGGCGATGATATGAGCATCAACGGCGTCCCCGGTCACGAGATTACAGGCTTTATGCGCGGTCGCAGAGAATTGCTCGGACGATTCACGTCCAAGTCGGGCAAGCTTGCCTTCGAGAAGAATTGACCTCAGTTAATCCAGGCGCCTGAGCGCGATTCGAAATCTTCCCCAACCTGTTTGTTCGTTGATCATCTGGTCTTTTTGTTTTAGAAACGCTTGACGTCGTTGGTTGAAACGCGTAGCTCTGTTTAATTTAGCGTGTTGACCGGCACTGGAGTCGGATCGAACGGATCGTTTTTAGGCGTAAGGAAAATCTGGGGTTGATTAGTGTAGAAGTAGGTCGAATCTCCTACCGTAGTGATGCTTTCAGGGGCATGACCGATTGAACCGTTTATGCTGCCTGTACCGGAATAGATACTCAGACTCTTGGCAAAGTAATCGCCACCCCACATGTTGGCAGAGTTCGTGCCGGTGTAGAGAGGATTGCGAACGTTTATGGCGCCGTTGAGCGCGCTAATGGTTCCCCAGTCGCTGTAGACATTTACGTTAGTGTTCGGCAGGTTGGAAGAAAAGTTGACGTTGCCGTTGGTGGACGTAATGCTTCCGGAGTTAGTCACCGTGCCGCTGCCGGCGACGAGGTTAATATCCTGCGCCGCGGACAGGCCCGGCGCAGGTCCTGGCTGCAGCCAGACAATCGCTGGATAGAACATTCCAGGCTCGTCGTAAATTGGTGGTGTTACCCACGTGCCGGAATGGGTATTGGCTATGTCACCAGTAGCGGTGGCTAGCGTGAGAGAACCAGAACTGCTTATCGTGCCCTGGTTGGTCAAGTTGTTGTAGGCGACGAGAGAGAGACTGACATCGGATACTTCATTGTTAATGGAAGTGGCGATCGACTCCGGCAGTACCGTCGAAATAATGCCCGAAGCCTGGTTAGTCAGATCGCGCGCGAACAGGATGCCTGAGCGAACCCTTTCGTCCGTGGAAACACCATATATGGAACCATAGTTGATCAGGTCTCCGCGAACACCTAATGCGTGGTTGCTCGAAAAGTAATCAAATCCAGTCACTCCTTCGGGCACGACCAGCGAGCAGACATGCGGATTGAGGACGCCGTTGAGTTCGAAGGTTCCACCAGTGGCGGTGCCCTGTGCGTCCAGTGTCAATGTTTGGTCTTGACCAGAGAGGACGATCTTTATAGCGACGTACTCGCCGGGTGTTACCCGAGAACCAGGGCCGAATTCGCGATCTTCGCCGCCCACTACAATCTTGACGGTCTGCGCTTCTTTGAACAGTTTACTTCCCAAGACAATGTCCGTGTTGCCCGAGGTCAGGTCCAGTTCCAATCGTCGAGAGGTACCGCTGCCGCTTGATTGCCAATTAGCCAGATCCTGCGGCGAGAAGATCGAGCTCCTGGTTACCTTATCAGCGAGTCGGTTGAGGAATCTTCGATTTGTATGTTTAGTACTGCTCGCTGGGATCGGGTAAGGCCATGGCCCCACAATTATTGGGGGGCCGATGAAGGCCGGTTCGTCCCCAGCAATAATATGATGAAAATTAGCAGTCCGCTTGTTAATCGCAGGGATTTGGCTCTCCTGGCGTCGGAGATGGCGGTTGTTAATCACCTGTTGCCGGAATTCAGAATCGCGTGCGCTCGAGGGCATGATGTTGAGCGTCAGTAAAACCACACCGATTGTTGCTCCTGATAAAACTT
The DNA here is from genome assembly GCA_964541355.1 of uncultured Candidatus Obscuribacterales bacterium. Lineage (GTDB taxonomy): Bacteria > Cyanobacteriota > Vampirovibrionia > Obscuribacterales > Obscuribacteraceae > JADYXR01. The sequence goes on along the minus strand of CAZISK010000254.1, from coordinate 414 downwards.
GACGAGATTTGAACATGACTGACTCCTGTTACAGGTGGCTCAAGATGTTTGGGCATTACTGGAACTGCAGATTTTATCCGCAAAACGTCGATTCTTCCATACCCTACAGATTGTGATCGCTCAGATATCGACCTCTGTCCTCCTGCTCTCAGTTGACGTTGTAGTCAATCAGCGCTGAAAGAAATCGCGGATCTCCCAGCCAATCGGCTAGTTGGCGGCGGCAGTATTAATAGGGATGGCTTCGCTTTCGCTTCAGAGTGCTATACATCTTGTAATCGACCCGGAGGACACTTTCAATGCACAACAGAATTGCAGAACAAGATGTATCTCTCATCCTTACCGTCAATGCAGCCTGTCTTGCCACCAATGGGTTGTTGTCCGAAAGGCGGATCTGGCGACTGATCAAGGAAAACC
>CAZISK010000253.1:0-9321 GCA_964541355.1 uncultured Candidatus Obscuribacterales bacterium | reverse complement strand
TGTGGAACCAAAGCCGTTCGAGGTCCCAAACGAGGTAAGCTCTTGTACCGGTCAACCCAAGTGCTGAAATGCAGTCCGGCTTTATGTGATTTCCGATCGCGATTCAGCTAACTGTTTATTCAAGAAATCGATCTTCGTATCCATCTTGCAATGCTCAGCCACCGTCAAAAGTTCTTGGAGGAACTCTACTCGACTTTGCGTCAATTCGCTGAGCATCGACAAATCACGTTCAAGTGCATCCACTGCTGCCTCGACGAAAGCGATGGCCTCGCTCACCCTGCCAACGCGATCGTAGACAATAGCGCAGGTCCTGAAAAAGTAAACTGCTCGATTCGAACAGAAGGCTTCGTGTCTCAACTGCATGATGTAGAGTGCTTCGTCTAGCCATACCTCAGCAAATTTCAGCTCATTCTCAAACAAAGAAATTGAGCAGGATCCAGAAACTGGCGATCGATGCAGGTTGATGACTATTTTTGAGAACATACATTCAACCGTTGTCCACAGTGCCTCCGCACCTTTTTCGTGCTTACGTACTTTCTCGACGTATACTCGCTTTTCGTTGTGTTCGTCGAGATGCGCCAGAAAAACCGCATAATCAAAAAGACATAAGACTTCTCTTTCGGAGCCACTTTTCACGTATTCGATCGCTTGGAGATAGTGTGGTCTTGCTTCCTCAAGTCTGTTCAAACCGGTCAAGATGGCCGCCCAGGTTCGGTGCTTTTCGAACTTGATAAATTCCACCAGCTCAGGATGAGGCTCTTCTCCGTACCCTTTCGCCTCGCTCAAGATCAGCCATCTATAAGCGTCGGAATAGTATCCATGCTCGATGCATTTTTCGATAACGCGATCAATTTGCATACTTGACACATCAAACATGGTGGACGCACGGTCGGCACTATCAGGAGAAAAGCTTATGGTGGATTCCATCGCATCCAATGCCTTGCGATACCAATCGATAGCATCCTCGAAGCGCTCACAATCATATCCCTGAGAGTAATAACCAAATGGAGTTTCCTTGAGCGCATCGGAGAGAGCCTGTTTCGTTGGCACCTTAAATGATACCGCGCCGCTATTGCCGGTCAGGGAATCTAACTCTTCGCCCACAATGCCATCGGCAAGACCTTCAAGTGTAACGCCAGGATCTACCTTATTCATGATCCGATCGCGAGCATCGAGCCGATTAGCAGCTTCATACAGGTTAGCCAATAGTAAGTTGAATATGTTTCTATATCGTACTTCTCCTTTCTCGATCATCGACTTTTCGCGATCGGAAAGGTTTAAGATCGAATAGGTAGAAATAAATCGCTCCACCTCCTCAGCAACAGCAATTGCCTGCTCGATCTCATCATCAGTCTTTTTATTCAAATGCTGAAACGCTGAACACAATCCAATCATTGTGGAAAACAGCGGAGAACACGAATCGAATTCCGAGCTCAGCCGCTTGAAGACACCGACAAGCCATCCTGGCTTTGGGAATCGTTCATCGATTGGAGCCAACTGTCTTGATGCAAACTCCTCGACTATTTTCATTTGCTTATCTCTGGGAAGCTGTTCAGCTATGAGAAACAGTTCTGTCTCGCATGATTTCCAGGGCACATCAAAACAAGCGAACTCCTGAAGAATCCGTAGATATCCCCTGTTAATTGCGTTTAGCGACTTCAGCTCATCGTCCGACATGACTGTTGATTATAAACGCAATGATATAATCTTTCCACAATGCGCTTATGCACTTAAACGGGCGTGTTGACTGGTAGCTTCGTCAGTAATCAACAATGACTATTGCGCGCGACAATTCGATGATGTCCCCGCCGACCACTATCATGCTGGTCGATTTGTCGGTCGACTCGACAAGACAGGAAGAATTCGATCGTTTTTATCACGAATTCTACATCCCCGAATTTCTTGAGGCCGTGCCCGAAGTGCTCTCGTAAGCAGTGCCCCCGGACGAACCGCTTGTCGTCGTAAAGGTGTATAACTCGACGCCTGAGCCGGACGGTTCGCAGAAACTATACTTCATTCGGGTCCCGCCACGCACACGCACCGCCCGTGAAGGCATCGTCTGGAGCTTCTGGTTGGCGGAAAATGAGTATGAGCCGAACTCCGAGACGTAGAGAACAAAAATTTTGGGAACAGCCAAGAATCATTTTGAAACCGGAAGTGGAGACACTTAACGCGAAAGTGCGCCACCACTCCCTTGCTTTAGGTGAGGCTTCTCGTGTTTCTGCACACAGTATTAACTGTGCAGTATGACGAATTGATTGCCGATTTATGCTGGACGCGCTAATATTAGGACAGAATGGTTCTAGCCGTGTATCAAAATGACGTCCGCCACCGATACTGCAAATAGCCGACAAAAGCTCATAAAGGCAACCATTGAGCTCATGTCAGCGCGTGGCTTTGAGCCGATGGGAATCCAGAGCATTCTGGAATCTGCGGGCGTAAGCAAGAGCAATTTTTACTACCACTTTAAGTCTAAAGAAGAGTTGTGTTTGGCTGCGCTCGATGCAATGGCCGAGCAGTTTTTCAATGAATGCGTTGATCCAATTTTGACTAACAAGTCGCTTAAACCTCGAAAGCGCTTGGAACAATTTCTCAAGACCATGAGCGAGATGATGGAGACTGCCTGTTGCGAAAAGGGCTGCCCGTTTGTGAACCTGGCAACCGAAACAGCGGATTATGTGCCTGCTTTTAGAGAGAAGATCTCCCTGTTTTTCGATCGCTATCAGCAAAAGTTGGCTCAATGCTACAAGGAAGGCGTCGAAGCGGGTGAACTCAGATCGGATCTTTCACCTAACATTGCTGCGCAAATGTTGCTGGCCTGCATGAATGGCACGATGGTTCTCACGAAAGTTCATAAGAAATCGCAGGTTATGAAAGAAAATATACGTGCTGTGATGTCCTTGCTATCTCCAAATCAAAGCTGAGTCTCGATCTCCTGCGAGAATACTCTGTTCTCGCTTCCAATCCTTAAAGCTTTATGCGATGGACTTGCATTAGGACCGACCGGTATGTTTCAATAATTAGTACAGACCGGTCCTACCTAATAACCATACTAAGATTGAAGGAGAGTAAAAATATGAGTAATGCATGTGATGCTTCAAAAGAAGAGTGCCATGAGGGCGCTGGTCAGTCCGCTAGCTCCGAGTGTTGCGAGATTCCTGAAAAGCTTCTTTGCCTGGCTGACGAAGCCTGGCGGGAATTGCTAAAGGACAAGATCAAGCAAGAAATTCAAAAGACGGCCGGACCTAAGCTTGACTCACTAGCTAAGCTGGTCGCGGAGACCAATCATCGACGTTGGACGCACCAGATTCAAGGCAAGATCAAATGCGATGAATACAAACAGCAAGTGAAAGACGCTCTAATTTCACTTACTGAGTAGAAAGAGAGTTTTAACCCCGACCACAGCAGGACGTCATCGAACACAGGGGCGATGGCGTCTCTGCCCAAGTTCTTCCTATGATTCTGCGCAAGGGTTGTACAGGTCGGCGTCCAGATTGAAGACAGCTTGGCGAGGTGTCCTCATATCTGCTATTACGAGCTCCTGTCAAAATCTCAATACACCCTGATAGCGACCTGTTGTATTGTTTGCACTGTCGTAACAAATTGCGCACTGACCAAGTCTTTAGGGGTAGCCGCCGTCGGCTTGGGGAGCACCACAATCGTAAATGCCGTCCTCGGAGCCATCCTACATTCGACGCAACGTCCTGTAGATACTGCAAAGCCGCGGGTGACTTTTTTTCAGAGATGAAGTTCAGTGAACACACCAAGTGAGCCAAGTGAGCCGAATGCGCCGACAACCGGTAGCAGCGTCGGCGGTAACAACTGAAGACTAATGAGTTGAAAGAGTTGCAGCGAACTGCAGCTGTCATGCGACGCTCCGGACAGAAGCGCCATTTTATCTCTCATTTCCCTGAACGGCACCTGGAAGGGAAAACCAAAAGGTGCTGCCCTCACCTGCCGGACTCTCGACACCAATTGTGCCACCATGAGCTTCAACAGCCTGTTTACAAAATGCCAGGCCGAGACCAGTGCTGTTTTTCCTCTGATACTCCGGCAAATCGATTTGACCAAATCTGTCGAATATAGTTTCTCTATGCTCTGGTGGCACGCCAGGCCCCTTATCACTTACCCTGACTATGGCACCCTGACCGTCTCTATTGACGTCGACATGAACGGCGCTACCTGAGGGCGAGTACTTGATTGCATTGGATAGAAGGTTCTGTATGGTTCGAGAAATATAGTTCGGATCGCAAGAGAGTTTGACAAAACAATCTCCGGTCAATTCGATTGTAACCTGGCACGACTCCGCATAGATGGCTACGTTGCCAATGCTATCGCTGGCAAGGTCCCATAAGGATACGTCGCGCAAATTGAGCGCAAGGCAGTTGCTTATTTTCTCGACATCGAGAAGCTCGTTGACCATTGAGACAAGTCGCCACAAACTCGATTGAGCGGTTACGATAGTGCGATTACCTTTTTCATTGAGGGTCCCTAAAACACCAGACTGAAGCAGATCGGTAACCGTCAATAATGACGTCAACGGCGTGCGCAAATCATGACTCATCATGTTCGTAAAATCGAGCTTTGCCTGTTCCAGCCTCTTTCTGTCAGCTATATCATGAAGGACGCAGAAATAACGCTGCTCCGAAGGCACCCAACAGGCAGATACTTCCACCCACTTCAGACTGCCATCAGAAATAGTGGCACGACATTCATGTGACTGAATCGGAGAATCCGGCTCCTTCAATCGCTGAAAGAACTCTTGCAAGCGCTTGCGGTCATTTGTTTCGACGATGGACAACAGAGCGGTAGACTTCAAGTGTTCCGGCTTGCATCCGAGCACTCGCTTGGCACCGTCGCCAACTTCATTGAAGGTAAGTTCTTTGTCAAGAATGCAAATGGCGTCAGCGGCATTGTCGATCATGGCTCGCTCCTTGCGAGCGGCTTCGAGAAGCTTGTCTGCCATGAGGTGAAACGACCTGTCCAACTCGCCTATCTCATCCTTGCCTCCGATTGGGTCGATCAAATGATCGCGGTTGAGCAGACGGCCGAAGTTGGCCAACACCACTCCGATCCGATCGGAAATATCTCTTCCAAAAAAGCGAGTGAGCAGAATACAGATCAGAATGTTTATTACGACTGCGAAAAAAACCAACCACTGAAAGCCCTTTCTAGCAGCGGCTGCACGCAGAGCGTCTTCTTCCCCTTTCCGGGCAATTGCTTCACTGAGTCGACGAGCCGCCTCCGGAATGTCGATCAGGGTCTTCTGCAAATTGCTTCTAAGCTCGCGCCATCCGGATTGCCCCTCTATAACAAAACCGAAATCAAGATACTGGTCTCGATACTTGCGGATTACGGCTGTCTCCCGATCGAGCATCTTCGTAAGCAACAGCAAGTCCGAATCGAGTTCGTCATCATTTACTATATCCTTTTTGAGTCCTTTGATACAGTTATGGGCATTCAAAATGTCTTCTTCAAATCGATCGTCAAATTCAGCGGTCTTCGTCATAAGACGCATGCTTACTGAGGCCATGGCATCAAAAAAGATTCGCTGCATGGTTTCCAGTTTGATGATCATCTCCTTCTTGCGCGCTTCATTGGTGGCATACTGTTCAGCCTGCTGATGTAGTGTTGCAAGCGTGATCACGCAAACAATTTGAAAGATCAAAGGCACTGCTATTAGTAGCAACCCCTTTTTTGCAATTCTCAGATCCTTACCAAATGCCATCATCTTCAACTACTTCGATAGTAATGCTGCCAATATATCGGTAGCAGCGAACATCATTTTGATTTTGTCTAGAACAGTTTTACAACGCTCCACGAATTTCTGGGTAATCTTATTGCGCGATCAATTTGAACTCCGTACTGCTCGAGCCTGAATTAATCAGATTAATGGTAGCATGCCTGCCTGAACACGACTTCTGTCAGACCTGCTTTCGAAGGGGTCCCTTGCCGGTCCTTCGACACGGCTGGTGCAAAGGATCGTCGAAAAGCTAGCGAAATTCTGAACCTATCGCCGTGAGAAAGGGTGCGGTAATGGCACGCTCCCTGATGATTTTCCGTCTCAAGTCACTGAATCGATCGGGCAAATGGTAACATGTGCGAAAAATCTTTATGCGGATTCTAACTCAATTGCTCTCAAAGATATCCATATCGTTTTCCATAGCTCTAGTTCTAGTTCTCATTCAGTCTCTGGAATCGGCGGCCAGTGAAAAGACAGAGACTGATCCGACTTTGAAAAAGTGCATTTTGGACGGTCACCAACTGATAGTAACGGGAAGGTGGGACGAGGCTGTTCGGCATTTCGAAAAGAGCATTAAAACATATCCAAACGAACCACAGCTAGTGGCATGGCTGTCCTCCTGTTATTTTCGTAAGGGAAAGCTCCAGTTAGCGGAAAGCTTGTGTAAGCAAGCCTTCGATCGCGACGGAGATGATGCGATGATAGTGCTCACCTATCTCAATATTCTCGACGCCGAGAATCGTTCTCCGGAAAGTGCAAAAATTGCCGTCGCCTTTTTGGTTGCGCATCCGGACAACCCTGTAATCACGGGTTACAAGGTTGCGCGGATGTCGAGTGCATCGACCAAAAGCAAACCGATGCTCAAGCCTGGCAGTTCGCCCGAGAACGTAATACCTGCAGTCAACCGACTGCTACTGGCAGGCAAAATCGCCGAGGCTCAAGCGCTTATCGAGAAGCACGCCTACATGGCCGATCACACGCTTGCATCAGCGATAAACGCTTTCACAATCGCACCGCAAAAGAGCAATTTCACAAAAGCCAGAAAGTATCTAACGGCACTGAAGAAACGCTCACCATCTGCATTTATCACAATCGAAAGCGAAAGATTACTGCTAATTAGATACGCGATTTATCTGCGAATGCAGGGGAAATTACAAGAAGCATTGATATGCAGCCGCCAACTATACAACTCTAACAAAAACGACAAGGAGGCCAGGATCGGTCTTCTAGCCAACTGGCAGGCGCTAATCGATGAGCTCTATACGAAAGGAGATAAAACAGCATCGCGAAAACAAGCTGAAGCGCTAGCCGCAGAATTTCCAGAGGAAGCCGACAAGCTTCTGCTTGTATCAAAGAAGGAGACGCGAGAGGAGATCCCTTATCGCAAGTTGCTCTTTCAGGGCAAATATAGAGAGGCCATTTCGGAACTGACAACGCTGATCGACAAATCGAAAACAGGCGGGTACACACTTCACTTGATGAGAGCGCGAGCTTATCTAAAACTCGAACAAAAGCAGGAAGCGCTTAAGGATCTGAACTTAGCAGCACGTATACCGGGCGCAAAATTCGAGCCCGCCCTCTACGAGCTTCGCGGAAAGATCTTTCTCGATGGGCATGATTTCGGCAAAGCGCTCGAAGACTTCGATCACCTGATCAGAGAACAACCGGAGGTGGCTCGTTATTATCTGGACAGAGCACAGGCGTTCGACGGTCTAAACCGCGGCGCTAACGCCGCAGCAGATCGCAAAAAAGCTCGCGAACTTATCAATCTTTTGCCTTAGCTCAGGAAATCAATATCAACCGCACGATACGATTGCGCATTTGTGCGGTGAGATTTCAGATGATGCTGTTGGCGATGAAGTGGGTACTCTTTCTAACAACCAGACACTGACACACAACGGTTTACGAGACCACCCCAATGGGTAACGGCGAATCTTGCACGACAAAGACAACCACCTAGATCATTCCGGGCGGGAAATAGTTGGCATTAATGGCAAATGAGTAACAGGACTAGACTTACTGGTTGTGCTTGTTCAAATACGACACAATAACTATGGCGTTCCGACGAATGGAAAGCAATTGAATCGCTTCCGCAACCAAGTACTTGGCTACATATTCTAAGAAGACGTAATCAACGACATTAACTCGGAAGCGAATGCATGGTAAATTTCTAGAGTGAGTGATACTACGCCATTTGCGAAGACTGATCAGTATGCCTGACGTTCACTATGTAAATCCAAAACTTGCCGATATTTACGATTTGGATAGCCCGTGGTCGATTGACCGTGATTTCTATCTGTCGCTTGCTGGTTCTTCGCAGCAAACGATTCTTGATCTTGGCTGCGGTACCGGACTGCTGTGCGACGCTTACGCAGCAAACGGTCATGTTGTGACGGGTGTAGATCCGTCGTTAGCAATGTTAGATGTCGGACGCCGAAAACCTCATGGAGACCAGATTGAGTGGGTTCAATCTTTTGCTCAGAGTTATCGATCGGATAAACTCTTCGACCTAATCATTATGACTGGACACGCTTTCCAAGTCTTGCTTGAGGATATCGATGTTCTTTCAACTTTCTCGGTAATGCGGGCACACTTGAAGCCGGAAGGACGTGCTGTCTTCGAGTCTCGAAACCCGCTAATAGACTGGGCTAGCGAGTGGAACTACGATTTGGATTTTGAATGTCCCTCAGGTAGTGTTCACGAATCAAGAAGGTTCATCGAGATGAAAAAAGATCGAATGATTTTTGAACTACGCTATGAGTTTCAAGACGAAAGAGTTGTTTCCGTGAGTGAGCTTCGGTTCTTATCACGAAACGATATTGAGGAGAGACTGACTGCGCAGTCCCTGCATATTAACCAGTTATGTGGAGACTGGGACGGCAAGCCATTTGACGAAAAAACCTCACGCGAAATGATCTTTATGGTGCAAGCATGTAAGACTTAGGAGTCATGGATATTTGCCGTCCGCTTAATGTGACAAACACCAGAATATTTCTTCGCCTATCTTTGCATGCTTGGATGACGCTATCCGCGTGCATAAAGGAATCCCACTGGAGCATATCGTGCTGCGTGCAATGTGGCTGCATGCTATCGGCTGCTCAATAAAATGCTCGAATTCTTTGTCGCGATCAGACAGTCAAAGTGGTGACATTGGCTTTAGAGGGCTCTCGTTAAACTTCTAGCGATTGCATCGATTCGGATTGCCACAGGACAAGGCCGACTGGGGCCATAACCACGGTAAGGTCGCCGTAAGTTGCCCCAAGTAGGATTTTGCTCACAGGTTCGATTAGTGTGAGTGCGGACTTACTCAGAACTTAAGAAGAGTATCAACAGCGGGTGCAAGCTGGGGGGTTACATGAGAGAAAGATTTGATGACCGTGATATAGTCAGCGGTCCTATTAGAGATGAAAATCCAATGTCCGGTATTTCAAGGTGGGTTTGGGCGCCTCCTGAAACGGCATCTCCGATCACACCTCCCTCCGCTGGAGCGATAGAAGGCGATACGACAACTTCTTCAGGGGAGTCATTAGGTGCAATTCGCGAAGCAACCTCAGACCTCCTGGCGTCGATTATTGGCG
>CAZISK010000252.1:0-9328 GCA_964541355.1 uncultured Candidatus Obscuribacterales bacterium | reverse complement strand
TTCAATCGACTTTTTGAGCGGGACCAGGCGTGTTTTATTGTTGATTCCTATTTTGGCCGACAAGTTTGCTTCATCATCGACAAGGTCTTCGATCTTCCAGCCGGCAGTTCGTTTACGACAAATGGCGCTGTTGCCCGCCGGTGTAACAAAGTTGCATCGCGAGACCGCCCGGTTGAAGCCGGTCTGTTACTTCGCGTTGTCACTTCTGTGGTCGCGATGACATAAGATAGTAGAAGCGATGTTGATGACAATTCGGCAGTGGAATCGGCCGTTAGCCGTCCCATCTGCCGAACTGTCGCTCGGTGGGCGGTGTATGCCCACCGAGCACTATAGCTGTGCCGCCGGTTCGACCGGCGGCTGTGACCTCATTGCGAGGGTGTGGTCCGTATCGAGCCGCTGTAGCGGGTCGCGCCGGTGTGCTGGTGGAACTCCGGCCAGCGTCCGTCCGCTAGACGTCCGCCGACACAACGCACCCAGCCGGTGTACTGCGATCCGGACACTTCGTGTTCGTACTGTCCCAGGGTCTGCCACCAGTGCATGGTGAGTCTCCTTACGCTTGTGGATTGAGACGGTTCCAACCGGATTGGTCGTCCGTCTTACGGTTTGCTCTTCTTGTACGGCTTCAAGAGTGCGATGCTCGCGAACGCCGCCAAGAGAGTGGGCACGATGATGGCGGGCGGGCTGACCCGCAATCGCGCATCCAGGCTAAGCACTTGCGTCGGCTCCGTGCCAATGACGATGCAGCCGGGAACCCAGTTGACGTCCATCTTTCCGACGCGCTTCTCCGCTTTGCTGTCGTCGAAGTAGATAATCGTCTTCTTGAAAGGGTTGTGGTGAGTCTCTCGTCGCGCGACTACCCTCAGCTCGTCGATGCTTTTGACTTTGACCACCTTGATCTCGGTGTCACTGTCAAAGCTCGGTTGGGACAGGCTGAAGATGACGCCGGTGAGAAGGGTCAGCACGGACGCAATGAAGCGAAGCTGAACCCTGTGCTTTCTCATCGCGAGGATGGCGACGGGAAAGACAAGCACGAGCCAGAGCGCTTCGGGGCGCATGAAGTACATGGGCAGTGTCCTTATTCTCGATTCCCCTTGCCTTGCGCGCCCCTTTTGGTTCTTCGGGCGATCGCAAGACACGTCAACACCGATGAGCTTGCCACCATAGCCAGTGCTCTGCTAGTGGTGGCCGACAGGCGTAGTGGTGCCGTTTTACCTGTCCGTTTTTTTTGATCAGAGCTGCTGCTGACCGGGCATCCTAGCGCCGGTTCATCTGAGCTCGTTCGAGCTTGATGCGGAAGTCGCGACAAAGCTCGTTGAGAGTCGGCTCGCGTCGTGCCTGGTCGGTTTGTGTCTCTGCTTTGCTCCTCGCTTCCCTGAGAATTTGAAGAATTTCGCTGATGTCCGACATTGTGTTGTTCACAACGCGGACGACGCTGAGGATGATCGAGAAAACCGCCACCGCGGAAACGAATGCGGTGACGACAACCAACATCACGTTGAGCAAGATATCAGTCATGGTTATTCCATCGGACTCCGGGTTCGGGTGCGGGAGAGGCAAGTGTCGGGGCGCGACGAGTGCCCTGACCCACTCCAAGAATCTGGCAGTTTGCTATCGCGGGGTCGTGACCAGCGCAGCGGTTCTCTGGGATGTGTGGTGCGGGGAGCGCTTTGGTGCGACGAGTAACGCAATCACCAGTCCACCGATGAATCCGATTGCGTGCGCCCATGGTCCGAATCCGACCACCTTCAGCGTCGCCTCGTTGGTGGCCGCCATCATGTTCAACGTCAGCAGGCCGAACGGGATGACAGCGAGGATTGAACGCTCCTGTGCCAACAGGTACGCGAACGCTCCCATGACTCCGAAGACAGAGGCGCTGGCACCGAAGCAGGGCCTGCCGTCTGGGCAGATGAGGCAGTACATCATGCAGGAGAACACGCCGGACAGGATGTACAGGGCTGCGAACTTACCGGCTCCAAGGCGGCGTTCCACGGCGAATCCGAACAGCACAAGCACGAGCATGTTCAAACCGACATGGGCGTAGTCGTGCTCATGCACGAAGAGCTGCGACACTGAACGGAGTACCTCCACCCCGATTCCGATGTAATCGGAATGGTGGAGACTGTCGGTGAGCTTGAGCGGGGAGAAGCCGGAGGTGCTGGTGGTAATCTCGGCGAGCTGCTCGTTAACAGCCGAGAATGCGAGCCAGATGCAGACGTTGACGGCGACCAGCGTAAGAGTCACAGGGGTGAGCAGATTGCGTTTCACGGGAAGCCTTTCTTTAAGCGGCGCTCGAGGCGCCTGGTTATGAGCCGCGGTAGCAATCAGATCTCATCCGAAGTGGGATTACATTCTGTTTCGGATGTGGTGATCTAAGTTGCCGTTACAGCTCTGTCTTCAGTTTGTTGGAACGAAATGTATCTCTAACTTAGATTTCTAGAGCCTTTTTGACAACCTGAACTGTTTCAATCATAAAAAACTCAAGATGAGGAAATAATGAGCGTTTAGCCATAATTTCTTGAACGAAATAGAACATTCATGCCCGAAAACAGTAAGCTTACTGAGGTTGTAAAGGGGGCGATATTGATATTGGTTACTGGTGGATAGTAAAGCTTTCTTTCTTGACAACATTAATTGATCGGGTTGAGACTCGTAGGATCACCATGTAACGCTGTTTAAGTTGCCAAGCTTTTGTTATTGTTGGTTAGCTTAGAGAGCAGGTTTCTATAGTGGGTTCACCCGAATCAGGCACAGGTCGCCGTTATGACCTGAAAGACTATGCTAATTCCTCGCACAGCGGCTTATTGGCCGATGTTTTCGACAATCGCCTTGAACAGACCTTAGGCGGATGCACACTTGGCGTTGTCAGAGACACAGTCAGCAAACCTGATAGTCTCCACGAGAAGATCAAACGAGCGGAGCAAAATGATTTAGCTGCTCATGTTGCTGGCGACACTCTGGCGGTTGTTCCCAGGTTTAGAGCCTTGACGGCAGGAACAGTGAGAGCCGGGTTGCTCATCAATCCTCACAAGAACGTTCAGGAAAACTTGCCGTCGTTCGCGCTGAACATGGGCGAAGGCGTGATGTTGAATAATGTCGGCAAGATGATGTTGCCAGGCAGCAGAACTCAATCGATTATCGCCGGCAATTTCAAGTCGAAGATCGGTCGTGAAATTGCAACTCACCTTACTGTCGGCGCTGGCTTTGGCGGTGTGAAGACCGGCTTTGATCTGAAAAACTGGACAGACGATCAGGGCAACTTTACGCCCGGTAAGTTGAGCCTGAAGATGGCACAAGGTATGGGAACAGGCGCTTCGATCAACGTTCCAGCGGGAATGGTCGGAATGCGAGTCATGCGCGGCTCCATCAACCTGATGGGCGGTGAGAGTCAGGTTGCTAGCAACCGGCTGGCCATGGGCCTGGCAGGGGCCGGCAGCGGTTACACGAGCGGCGCCTTATTTGGTGGCATCGACGCCGTTACGCATGGGAAGAGTTTCGATAAAACGTTAGAACAGATGCACTTTAGTGGAAAGGTTGGCGCTTTTACTGGTGGCTTCCTCGGTGCGACAGACAATGGTGCGCTACACAGACGGTATAAAGAGCTGGCGAAATTATTGTCCGAGCCAGAACCTGTGACGTCGGCGGTCAAGCCCCAGGAAGAGGCGATGTTGGTGAAAGATGCGCCGAAGCCGCTCAAAAAAGGCCAGCAAGCGCATGCTTCGGATACCCATAAGGACAGGCGTGTCTTCGAGGATGAACTGGTTTACGAATCGGATAGTCGACCGCCGCGCACCAAGCCGGCTGACTCAGCGCCGATGGATTTCCAACCTCTCGATGGTTACAAAGTTCGAGAGATCTCACCGCGACTAAGAAATCCGACTACAGAAAATATGACAGTACGCGTTTTGAAGAAGGATGCGAAACAGACATTCGACTCATTCGATGATTTCATGGCTCAGACCGAAGAGAAACAGGTTAAGGTCAGGGTCTATGAAGTCGAGGGGCACAGCGCCAAATTGGTTGTAGAAGAGAGCCTCGCTCAGAAGCAGGATGCCGCCCGCTCAGAGCGCGCAACGCTCGAGATGGTCTCTGAGAAGAAAATACCGTACGACAACCTGCCTCGAGAAGCGCGATTGAAGATCACGCTTGCTACGAGTCCCAGCGATATCCTGTCGGCTCTGCAAAAATATCTGCCTCATGAGGCAGCGGCACAGTGTCTGCCCGTCCTTCAGGCGCGAAAACAGCTGGTTCTCTCGTCTGCGATGAAAGTGCCTCTTCCGGAAGATTTCGTCGTCCTGATGGACGGAGTTCCGAATCGTGGCAAGATCAACACGGTAGTGCTCAGCGAAAATCCGAATCCGCAAGATCCCTGGTGGAGACAGGAGTATAAGCAGCCTGGTTTTGCCTCTGGAGCGTCTGCCAGCGGCGAGAATGTGATTACGTTTTATCTGACAAAACAACAGCCGCAGTCGAGGACAACGCTTAGATTCCTGATGGGACATGAATTTGGGCATCTGGTAGACAACAACGCTCCGGCAATCCAGGCGCTCTATCCACTTGCTGCCCTCGTAGATAAGGATGTTCCGAATCCAAATTATCGCTCCAAGTCCAGTACGGTTGCGTCAGAGCCGCCTCCGCAGCCAACCGAAGGACCGATGAGCGCCGACAGAAAGATGTGCAAGTATTTTGCCCGTGAGTACGCTACCAAGAACCATCACGAAGATGCCGCAGTTCACCAGGGTGAGAACGTCATGGCCAGCAATTCGGCAAGGCTTGTCAGGCTGGGTGAAAACGCTCCTGTCCGAACTGTTCTTCTGGCTCGCAGTCTTGCTAAGACACTGGCGGAAGCGGCTCCAGGGCAGGAAAGCCCTCACAACAAAGAGTTGCAGCAGCGCCTGGGTTGGGTGGAAAACGATGTCTTGCCAGAAGCTCTCCGGATTCTAGAAAACAGGCTCAAATACGGTACTTCTTCGGAGCAGGCAGCTGCAGCCGAGCTTCTCGGTTATCTCGGCAACAAGACAAGACATACGCCGATGCTCAGAAAAGTGGCATCCAACCCGGGCTCCGATGTGGTTCCTGTGCAGGCCCCGGAAGCTTCTGGTGTACCGTATCTTAGTGATGGGAAAAAGCCGGGACTGGTCTTGTCACCGGAGCATCAGCCCGGAACGACGGATCACAAGGCAAGAACTCTAGCCGACATCGCTTTTGATGCCATGCTGAGATTGCACGAAGGCAATATCCACGATCAGCTCTTGTTGCTAAGCGCCGAAGCTAATCGCACTTCGCCGACTAAGGGTCTGGCGAATAACCGCTTGGGTAGAGTTCAGGATGTCGACGCCGCTCCCTATCGTCGATATGCAGAGCTCAAGGGCGATCCCAACAATCTTCCGGAATTGATCAAAGTCTTGGGTAAAATGAGCGACCCCGGAAGCCAATTGGAGGTATTCAACGAATGCTATCGTCTTGCCGGCGGCGATCGGGCCAAGATCAAGAGCGTAGTCGCCATGGGACTTCAGAAAATTGGCTCTCGCTCAGAGGCGATCGAGCGTGTGCGCCCTGAAGACGTAGCTGACGTAAAGCCGACTTTGGAAAGATTAGCTAAGCAGAGTTGGGATAAACCGCTTCAAGAAAAGGCGAGAATACTGCTAGACGGCAAGCCGGATCCTGTCGTCGTGGCGACAAAGTTGATTGGAAGTGATACCGCTTCCGATGTGCTTCGCGGTATCGATATGCTCGAAGCAGCCAAATCAAGAGACATGAGAGCCGTCGAGCCGTTGTTGATCGCCATGGCGACAGGTCCTGATGCCGCAAGGACAGCGGCGCGTCAGGCACTCTCCAAGTTCAACTTGCAGACCATCAAATTCTACGCCGGGGTGTTGAAGAACCGGGGTATTGAAATTAAACCGTCGGAGCTCACCAGTATTGTTGATCGACCATAAGACTAAGCCGGGTGAAACATCTCGAATAGTTTGTCCATGGAGAACTTGAGCCTGACAGGTCTTCCGTGGGGACAGGTATCATTGCGCGGTGTTTTTAGCCAGGCCGATACCAGTTTTAATATGTCGCGGGAAGACAGAGGCATGCCGTTCTTTATAGCTGATTGGCAGGCTATCGACTTTGTCGCTTCCAGCTCGAGATTGGTTGAGTCGGCTGTCTCGATATCTTCGATCATTTTGTGGATGACGGTAGTATAGTTTTGATGAGCGATTTCCAGAGGTACCTGAGAGCAAGTGACCGTGCCGTCCTCGGCGATTTCGAATTCAAAACCGAGCTGTTCTAGAACCGGCGAGCTTTCCTTCAATGTCTCGAGCTGTTGGGGCGTCAAGTTGAGTGGAGCCGAGATGCATAAGCGTTGCACACTGTCGGAAATCCGTCCACGAATGCTCTGACCTGCCAGTATTCGCTCGTAAAGCAATCGTTCGTGAGCGATGTGTTGCTCAATCACTTCGAGTCCCAACGGTGTTTCGAACAAGAAGTAGGTATTGTGAATGTAACCTGCCAAACGCCAGCCTTGAGGAAGAGCCAGGTCGTCGTCAATCGTTAGAGAGAGGGTCTGGGTCTCCTGTGAATCGGTTGTAGGGATATAACTGAGCGAGTCGGAAAATGTCAGCTGCTCCACCTTGTTGGACTGGTAGGAAGGCTGTTCTTCACTGAAGAGTGCAGCACCGTCGCGATTGGGTGCAAAGTCGTAAATCGCCTCAGCGCTTTGAGAGTCACCGGTGGTGGTGGTATGTGAGCCGCCGTCGCCTTCCTCTCGGCTGTACATCTTGATGGACTGCAGCACCGTTGCGGCTGAGCGATCTGGAGTTCGGAAATGCTCGGCTTCTCTTCCTGAGGAGCGAGCCGAAGTATCGAGATAGGTGGACTGATCGCCATCGCAGAGACCGGTAATAGTTGCATTGGCGCTTGACTGAAACAGTTCACGGCGCGGCTCCCGGAGCGCATCGCCAATCGCCCTGTGCAATGCCATATAGACAGCGTTGCTGTCCGTGTACTTGATCTCTTTTTTGGTAGGATGGATGTTGACGTCGATGTGCTCCGGATCGATCTCGATATTGATAACAGCGAATGGATGCCGTCCGCGTGGAATCAGGTCGGAATAAGCATATTCAAGAGCCTTGTAGGTGAGCGGGCAGCGCACCGGGCGCTGGTTGACCATGCTGAGGATGCCTTTGCGATCGCCCCGGAAGTGATTCGGTCTTGCTACCAGTCCCTTTACCGATAAGCCGAAACGCTCATCCCGTCCGGATACTTCGCATAACGATTCCAGACCCGAGAACAGTTTTGATTCCTCGGCCGCCAGGGCGGTATCACCTGTGCCACCAGTCTTGAAGGCCAGAATGTCGCCCCGGCGCAGCTCGAACATGATTTCTGGATGAGCCACAGCCAGACTCTGGACGATTTCCTGCGTGTGTCCGAACTCCGTTGCAGCTTTCTTGAGGAACTTCAGTCTGGCTGGAACATTATAGAAAAGATCGACTATCTCCATCACGGTTCCTTGAGCGCAGCCGGTCTCGGATGCTGTCACGATGCCGTCTTTGATCTCGACTTTTGTACCGGTGGTGGAAGCTGCTGTTCTTGTGTAACAGGTGAACTTCGAGATCGATGCTATGCTGGGCAGGGCCTCGCCACGAAAACCTAGTGTGGAGAGCGATGAAAGGTCGTCAGCGCAACAGATCTTGGATGTGGCGTGTCGCTGAAATGCAAGCACTGCGTCCTCAGGCTCCATTCCGGAGCCGTTGTCGGCGACGCGCAGGTCTCTCATGTCCTGGCTCACCGAGATCTCAATCTGGCTGGCGCCGGCATCGATTGAATTTTCCACCAGCTCCTTGATTACGGAGGCAGGACGTTCAACGACTTCTCCAGCGGCGATCTGGCTGGCGATGTGATCGGGCAATATGGCTACTTTCGGCATGGCAAGACCTTACTGGCGCAATTGGGCTATCCAGGATAAAACGGCTAACTGTGCCGTCACTCGAGAATGAAATATGTTAGTCCCGAGCAAGTTCATCGTAGCATTTGTCTGTGTCGCTTCCCTGAAAGGCTGCTACTAGAATCTTCTCTTTTCGCCAAATTGCGAGTAAGTGAGAAGATTTTCAATTCTTGGTGGATATACCGGACGCCATCGTGGCATAGATGCGAGTGATATCAGCGGCGATACCATCGACCAGGGCAATCACCAGCTGTTCTCCTTTTTCTCGAGATGCTCTGGTTGGATCACCCCATGCGCCGGTCGGAGAGTAGACTGTGCCTGGGCGCTCGATTGGACTCAGTGGACCGTCGCCGTTTCCAGTATAGTCTGGGAGCGCTTTATCCATGTGAACAATCTCGGGTGCTATGTAGAGCATTATTGAAGTTTCAATCTCATCGGCATGCGTACCACCCTGCTGCTCTTCGATTTCGGAGCGAACCTGGTTCAACAATACCCGCAGATCTGAATAAGTTACCGAGAAGCCTTCGTTATTGAGCTCTTCTTGCGCCGCTTTGAGTGGGCGGATTGTCGAGATGCCGGTGTTGAGAAAGTAAAAGTGGCGCGGACCAAAGCGCGCGAAGGAGCGCACAATATCTTTGAACATCGCTGATGCCGTCTCAGTCGACAACGATACGCTGCCGGGATACTCGACAAAGGCAGGGTAGAAGCTGTAATTGATTGTTGGAGCGATCAGGACGGGCAGGCGCTCTACTATGGCGTGCTTCAAGTATTCGGCCATGACAAAGTCATTATTAAGAGGAAGATGATGACCGTGCTCCTTTGCTTGAGCGCCGATTGGAATGACAACAACAGTCTCGTCAGTTAGCAACACTGCTGCTTCTTTCCAGTGGAGATGCTCGAGAAAGAATCCTCTGGTGCTCGTATCGCTCATATCACTAACGCCATCCATCGAATGGAAATGTGGACCGATTGACAATCTTTAAGCCAAAAAACAGATACATCATACACGTTTTCTATATCGGAACAGCGTCGTCGATTATTGGTACATGTTTGACGAAGAGCTCCAGTAGTCGGTTTCGGATGATCGAGTTGTCATATTATTGATATATTCGTAGCGCTAATACTCGAAGTCGGTTGTTTGTGCGGAGTTTAACTATTGTTGCGGTTATCAGCAGAATAGTTCATTCCGAGGCACGCGAATGAATAGGGTCTGACTGTTCTTGAGATAACCTGGATCGGTTTACTAAACACCTGAAAACATCGCAATTTCGCCTCACTGCTGCGTCGCCTGAATCAGATATCTAGGATATCCGAGTGCAGCACCGATCCAGGTTGACGGCTCAAGAACGGTCAACAGTGCGGCCTGACAGCACTTGTCTGAACACAGTTCGGGCAAAC